>JANQIV010000266.1 GCA_028282005.1 Melioribacteraceae bacterium
ATGTGACTTTTGTTTTGTTGATATTACCGGATACTCTGTAACCGTCTTCGAATTCATCTATGATAAGTCCGAGCAGTTTTAGGTTTGTACAGACTGATGAAATTCTATCCGACTCTTTTGCACGAAGCTCTTTTGCGTTGTTAATTACAAAATCACCTTCGGCAAAAAGTCCGGCTATTGTGAGGATTGGTATTTCATCAATTATATTTGGTATGATTTCTTTTTTTATTTCTATGTTCTTTAATTCACTGCTCTTTACAATTATATCAGAGCGCAGTTCATTGTTTATTTTTGTTGGATTGTCAATTTCAATATTACCGCCCATTTCCTTTAAAACTGTCAGCAGACCGGTGCGGGTTTCGTTGATTAAAACGTTTTTGATTTTCACTTCAGAATTTTTTAATAGCAGAGTAAGTACAATAAAAAATGCAGCAGTAGAAATGTCTGAAGGAACGGAATACTCCTGAGGTTCAGGGTAATTATCTTTTGAGATATAAATTTTTCTTTCGCTCTCAGTTTCTTCAACAATTAAATCAAGCATATTTTCTGTGTGACTGCGTGAAGGCAATGTTTCGATTACTGTAGTTTTTTCTTCAAGGTGAAGTCCGGCAAGCAGCACTGCACTTTTAATTTGTGCACTCGCAACCGGAAGTTTGTATTCAATTGCCTTTAATCGTTCTACCGGCTTAATACTTATAGGCAAAGTGCCAGCAGCGGATGTTCCAATATTTGCACCCATAGAATTTAACGGATCTGCAATTCGCCGCATCGGGCGTTTTGTAAGAGACTCATCCCCAATGAGTTTAGTTTCAAAATCTTGCGCTGCCAATATACCGGAAATTAATCTTGTAGTTGTACCCGAGTTGCCCATGTCCAAAACTGAATCAGGCTTTGTAAAATTCTTAAATCCTCTGCCGATTACTTTATATTTATCACCAACTTTTTCAATCACGCAACCCATGCTTCTGAATGCATTAATTGTTGAGAAAATATCTTCCGATTCAAGCAAGTTTGAAATTAGTGACTCACCTTTTGCAAGCGACGAAAACATAACCGATCTGTGTGAAACTGATTTATCTCCCGGAAGAATTAACTCGCCTTTTACTTTGTCTATTTTATTAAAATGCTGGATCATTTGTCGCACCAATCATCAATTAAATTTTCAATTTGTTCATCTGTCAATTCGGATTTTTTGTACATGCCTTTCAGCAATCTTTGCCGCTGTGCTTCGTATAATGTTACTGCGGTAGCGACAGAAACATTCAAACTCTGTATCATTCCCCGCATCGGAATGTAAAATCTTTCGTCAGCTTGTTCGGCTGCTTCTTCCGAAACTCCTCTGTGTTCATTGCCTAAAACCAATGCTACTTTTGCTGATAAGTCAAGTTCGTATAAATCTTTCGCATCTTCTGAAAGAAGGCTGGCGTAAACTTTGAATCCTTCTTTTCGTAATGCTCCGTAACATTCTTCCACTGTAGCGTACCTTTCTTTATCAACCCACTTGTAAGCCGATGCAGAAGTTACTTTATTCACCTTCGGAAATTCTTCATTGTTATAAAGTAGACTTACTTTCGGTACACCAACGGCATCGCAGCTTCTGAAAATTGCGCTTACGTTATGCGGATCGTGGATGTTTTCCAATACAACTCTGAGTGAATGCTGGCGGGCTTTAACTACTTTCGTAATTTTTTCTAATCTTTTTTCCGTTGTAAATTTTCTCACTGTTCATTTATTCTTTAAACTTCTGAATATTTTTCATAAGTCATGTTGAGCTTGTCGAAACATGTTTTCTCATTAAACACACTTCGACAGGCTCAGTGTGACTTTTTTAAAAACTTCTATTTATTAAAAACCAGTTTATAAACTATTTTGGTTTTTGTTTTTCTCGCTCGGTCAACTAATATTTCTTTATCTTCATCAAGCTGGGTATAAAATCTTACAAGCTCTAAAACTTTTTCTATCGCTTCATCCTCTTTATGAGCCCATGTTTCGCAGCCTTTTAGGGAAGGAACTTCTGCTGTAAAGCCGTCGCCAGTGTCGGTAACTATTAAATCTATAACCATTGTTAATAAGAACTTTCCCCGACTTCGCCGGAAACAATTTTTACACTCGCACTAGCACCAATTCTGTCAGCACCCATTTCGATCATTGTCATTGCATCTTCTAAAGAACGCACACCACCGGAAGCTTTTACTCCAACCGTACTTCCGACAACATATTTCATTAACGCAATATCGCCGGCAGTTGCACCGCCACTGCTAAATCCGGTAGACGTTTTCACAAAATCAGCTTTTGCTTTTTTACTAATCAAACATGCTTTAATTTTTTCTTCATCGCTTAACAAGCAAGTTTCAATAATTACTTTACAGATTGCTCTTTTCTTTTTTGTAGTGAGGGCTACTTGATTCACATCATTAAAAATATAATCGTACTCACCTTGCTTTAACATGCCGATGTTCAAAACCATATCGATTTCTTGTGCACCGTTTGCCAAAGCTTGCTCAGCTTCAAACCTTTTTACTTCTGTTGTTACAGCTCCCAAAGGAAAGCCAATTACAGTACAAACTTTCACCGACGAATTCTTCAACAAATCATAACACATTTTGACGTAGCTCGGATTCACACACACAGACGCAAAAGAATATTCCATAGCTTCTTCGCAAAGTGTTCTAATTTGATCCGGCGTAACGTCAGGCTTTAGCAATGTGTGGTCAATATATTTTGCAACATTTGAATCCGGCAACTGTTCACCAACACCAATTCCAGCAGCTATTCTATCAGCACCGTTGTTGATAATATTTTTTACCGCCGTAGGCTGATCAATTACGTTTCTTTCCCATCCGGCGCAAGAATTACTTTTACAGTAAAGTTCATGCAGAGCTTTCTCAGTGAATACTTCGTGAACTACTTTGTCGATATCAACTTTATTCATCTTATTCTAATTTTTATTTTCGATTAATTGAAATGCTTTATAAGTATTTTTCAGCAACATTGCAATAGTCATTGGGCCGACACCACCAGGTACCGGAGTAATAAATGACGCTTTATTCGAAACATTTTCAAAGTCAACATCACCAACAATTCTGTAACCTTTTTTTGCTGAAGAATCATCTACTCGGTTTGTTCCGACGTCGATAATTACAACGCCGTCTTTTACCATGTCTTCTTTTACAAATTCTGCTCTTCCCATTGCAGCGATAATTATATCAGCCTGCTTTGTGTAGTAAGTTATGTCCTGGGCGGCGGAATGACAAATAGTAACGATCGCGTTTGCTCCGGCTTGCTTTTGAACAAGCATTCCGGCAACCGGTTTACCAACTATATTGCTTCTGCCGATTACTACAACGTGCTTACCTTTTGTTTCAATGTCGTATGCTTTTATTAACTCTATTACACCGGAGGGAGTGGCAGGATAAAACGCTTCTTTGCCAATAAGCATTTTGCCAACATTTACCGGGTGAAAACCATCAACATCTTTACTCGGGCTAATTGAATCAATAATCTTATCTTCGTCAATGTGGTCAGGCAAAGGAAGTTGAACTAATATTCCGTGGAAGTTCGGATCGTTGTTATATTTATCAACTACTTTTAATAATTCTTCTTCTGAAATGCTTGCATCATAAAGATCAACTTTTGAATGCATTCCAAGTTCATCACATTTCTTCTTTTTCATATTTACATATACTTGTGAAGCAGGATCATTCCCAACTAAAACAGCAACAAGACCGGGCACTTTTTCATTGTTTTCAACTAATACGTCAATTTTAGATTTTAATTCTTCTCTAATATTCTGAGCAACTTTTTTTCCATCGATAATCGTCATTTATTCTCTTCTCTCTAATTTTTATAATTTTCTTTAACCTGTCATCGTGAGGAATCCCATCTGGGATGACGAAACGATCTCAATTTAGAGATTGCTTCTCCCCGATCTTGTCGGGTATCGCAATGACAATATTTACAATTCCTTTGGTATTTCTAAATTGTATTTTTTCTCTAAATGATTTTTAATTTTTGTATCACTTAAAATCTCTTCCGCAAACGGATTAGATTTTTGCCATCCGGTTTTTCCGTTTTCCCTAAAATTCTCCAATCTACGAATCGAAATCTCACAATGAATAGGGTCTATATCAACTGTGATACATTTTCTTTTTAATTTTTCGCATGCAATTAATGTTGTACCTGCATGCGCAAAAAAATCAACAACAATATCATTTGGATTACTTGAGACATTGATAATTCTTTCAAGAGCTTTTAATGGTTTTTGGGCATAACAACCATTTACGTTCTCCTCCATTAAATAAAAAACTTGCTGAACATCTATCCATACATTACTTGCTCGAATATAATCTGATTTACCTCTTTCAGTGTTTTCTAATAGTTCACCATTGATATCCTTAAAATAACCTTTTAGTACTTTATTTATTTTTGTATAAACCCCATCAATGTTGAATGCTGGTTCTCCCTTTGTATAGTATAATAATTCTTGTCGAACAGCCATCCAATTTTTTTGAGTCCCAAATCCTCGTTGATTTCTCATGGTAATAAAACTACGTGTATTAAAATTAGATTTTTTCATCATAATTATAAATTCAGCAAAAGGTTCAAGATGGTTATTCTGATCTGCACCAAGCCAAACGTACAATGAGGAATCATCATCTAAAATTTGTTCAGTATTTAATACCCAAACTTTACACCAATCGGCATATTCTTTTGCACTCATTTTTTGGAAGGCCACAATATTATATGGTGGGTCATGCACAGCTAATTTAGCTTTTTTGTTTCTGAGAATTTTTTTGATTTTTGAAGATTCCTCAGCAGAAAAGCAACCTATTTTGTGTTTCCTTTTAGGATCTGACCAAACATCACCTTTTTTTAATCTACAATAAGGTAATAACAATTCCTTTAATTGTTCATCTTTATCCAACCTTGGTAGCGCAAAATTAGCCATAATTAAAAAGATTATAAGTATGAGAATAAAAAAGTGTTAATGATAGTAAATAAAAAATTAATTACAAAATATATCTAAAATTGAGATCAAGAAAAAACAAAACAATTTTGTTTTTGACAAAACTCCACATATTAATTTGTA
>JANQIV010000162.1 GCA_028282005.1 Melioribacteraceae bacterium
TTTGAAATCAATCTACCATTTTGCTTTACACGAATATCCGAAACCAAGCTTGTGTTTATCTTAAACCTATTAACAAGATTGCACAAATTATCCGTTAAAGAATTTAATTCTTCAGAAGACCTAGCTATTTGTTGAATTCCTGCTGCAGACTCGTTTGTTACATTATTTATTGATTCAATATTCTTACTGATCTCCTCGGCAGTACTCGACTGTTCTTCACTTGCCGCAGCAACTTGTTCAATCTGGGATATTACTGCTTCACTTTTGTTAACAATATTCCTTAATGCAGTTTCCACTTCTTTGCTTAAAACCATTCCTTTGTTAACAGAGTCATTTGCTTCTTTCA
Organism: Melioribacteraceae bacterium; assembly: GCA_028282005.1. Classification (GTDB taxonomy): domain Bacteria; phylum Bacteroidota; class Ignavibacteria; order Ignavibacteriales; family Melioribacteraceae; genus JANQIV01. The sequence continues at coordinate 347 of JANQIV010000162.1, forward strand.
TTGAAGAATTCGCTTCATTTGCTTCGGACTGAATCGCTTTTATAGTCTCGGTAATTTCTTTAGTTGCTTTTGTAGTCCTTTCAGCCAGCTTTCTAACTTCATCTGCTACTACGGCAAAACCTCTGCCCTGTTCACCTGCCCGCGCGGCTTCTATTGCTGCGTTCAATGCCAATAAATTTGTTTGGTCGGCAATGTCATCAATTACCTGCGTAATCTTACCGATTTCATCAGTTTTGATTGCAAGTGATTCAATTACGTTGCCTGTGTTGTCAGTTGATTTTACAATTGAATTCATTCCTGAAATTGAATTCTCAACTGAACCAACACCTTGCTTTGCTTCTTCCCCGGCGTCTTTTGACAAACTTGATGCAGTGGTTGAATTCTCAGCAGTCTCCAAAATTGTTTTGGTCATTTCCTCTACAGCACTAGCCACTTCTTCAGATTGTGAAGTTTGTTCCATAGCACCGGCAGCCATTTCTTCTGCACTTGCCGAAATTTGCTGTGATGTTTGTCTTGTTAATTCAACGGCATTATTTACATCTGTAATAATTCCTGAAAACGAATCAGCCAAATTATTAACGCTATTTTTAATCAATTGATGATCACCTAAATAGCCGCCAGTCATTCTTTCGGTAAGATCACCCTGAGCCATCTTAGACATTACTTCACTGCCCTCTTTTATCGGATCAGTTAAATGAGTAAAAGCGTTATTGAAACCGGCAATGATTTTATTAAAAACTCCTTCATGTTTTTCTTCATCAACTTTAACATCTAAGTTCCCATCATGTGCTGCTATGGACAGAACTCTAGCGTCGGTAGATAAATTTATTAAGCTAGTTTTGATCTCTTCTACTGCCTTACCTAAAACATCATCTTCGGAAACAATGTCTACATTTACGTCAAGGTTTCCTTTTGACATTTGACAAACTGCTTCTGCTTGATGAGCCCGGTTTTTTTTCAACGTTTTTAATGAATCTGCCAATTCACCAAGTTCATCTTCCCTATTAATCGCAATGTCTTGCTTTACATTTCCTCGAGAGAGATCTTTAATAAAGTTTATTGATGCAAATAAATCTTTCAGTACTATTCTTTGCAGTAAATTAGGTATTAAAATAATTACTGCTACCAGGGTTGCAAAAATTGTAATCAGTCCGATCACCCTCTGAGTATAAATATTAGCGTACGTCTCTTCCATTGAATACCTTATACTCATTGTTGCCATTACATCTCCAAGATTACCGTCATGACATTCAATGCACGTTTCATCAGCTTTGATTGGAACTACAGACCTGAATACTTCTATTTCATTGAATTCTTCGGAAATATAGGAAGGATCGCCACTTAAGTTTACTTTCTTTTCAATCTCATCCATTTTTGATTCGCTGTCTTCATAAATAAAATTGGATGCTATTATTCTAACTTCGGTAAGGTTTTCCTGCTTGGAAACTTTATTAACAAAAGGAGAAACATCTGTAGAACCTTCAGCCATAGCAAAAGAAATTGACTCAACCATTGTTGTACTCAATTCCTGAAGTTCAGTCTTTTTATCACCCATTATTTTAGATTCAATAAAAAGTAAAAGAAACGCTAATGCTAACCCTAATGTAATTGTCAGAACTACTGACAAATAAAAGCTGGTTCTTTTTGAAACGGATTTATTTAGATTAAGTAATGACATAAGTATCCTCATAATAAATATTCGTACTACATTATCGGATTAACTTAGTGGGAGTTTAAATGATTTTTTATAAAAATTTTGAATCTTTTTAATTTTGGATGAAATGTCTTTTAGAAAGTGTGGCGGATCAATTTAAATCAGTAAATACATCAATCTTTTTATACGACAAAACTTCAAATTGTCTATCTTCAAACGGCTCTCGGTAGTTTGTAAATCCATAATCTTTAACCCACCGATCCCTTTCTTCAAATAATTCATAGCAGGTATCTTTATAGGATGAAAGAATATTATTAACAAATTGAATCAACCGTTTTTCTTTTTTGTATGAATTTGGGTCAATGTAAAAATTATTTAAATACTTTTTTAGTTTATCTGCTTTAACGTATTTGTCTCCGGTTACCCAGGTATTTACCGTAGAAAGCATTTGCGGCTCACCTTTCTCGTTCATTGAAATCATAATAATGTGTACTAAATCACCGTTTTCATCTTCACAGAATGTATGGAAATGGCCATATTCATCTTCCCTGTGTGCATGAAAGAAAACCCTGCAATTTGTATTTTCGTCAATCACACCACCATCATATGGATAATGAGTGTATGCGTCGAACACATATTTTTTTCCGTTCAATACTTGAGCCTTCCTTTTTAAGAGAATCAATAATATCCAAAACTTTCTTGCTTACTTTCTCTGCTGCTGAAATACTTCTTTCGTAAGCATTTTTTGAAAATAACCTTACAGGCAGAAATAATAATGTAGCGCTAAAACCAACCG
>JANQIV010000165.1 GCA_028282005.1 Melioribacteraceae bacterium
AACATAGTAGATGGATCGGGAATAATAATCATATCACTTTCGTTAATATTTTTCCATCCTCTAATTGATGATCCGTCGAATCCTATTCCGTCTGTAAAAGTATCTTCATCCAATATTGCTGCCGGAATTGTAAAATGCTGCCACTGGCCCGGAAAGTCCATAAACTTAAAATCAATGAATTTGATTTCATTCTCTTTTACATAATCAAGAATTTCCTTGATTGAGTTTTCTGCGCTCATTTTTACTCCCTATTTATAGTTTTATTTTAGTTGTTTCTTTACTAGTTGATAATACAAAATTTGTAATTGTTCTCACGACTCCCGGCCATGATTGAATTGTACTCAAAAGTGATTCAAGTTCCTTAGTACTTTTTACTAACACTTTAAGTAAGTGCGAACCTTCACCCAAAACTGAATGACATTCAAGTATTTCCGGGATTTGTTTTGAATTCTCTAAAAGCTTTTTGTAATTCTTAGATGACTCCATTACAACAACTATAAAAGCCAAAATATCGTAGCCAAACGTGTGTCTGTTTAATTTTGTAAAGTAACCTTCAATTATTCCGTGATCTTCAAGTTTGTTTAATCTTTCACTAAGAGAGGGTAATGATAAACCAATTTCGTCGGCTAAATCTTTTCTTTTTAATCTACCGTTTTCCTGTAAAAGGTCAAGAATCTTATGATCTAAGCTATCTAGCATGTTTAACCTAAGTTATTAAGGAAATTTTAAAATAATAACTGAAAATATAAGAGGCATCATTGAAAAATGCAAAATTATTTTGTGTTAAATCACAAATAGGTGTAAGAAACTTGAATATTTAATAATTTTCTAAAAAAAATGATTATTTTTATCTATTATATTATTCATAATAAATAGTATATTTTGAATAATTCTAACATTCTCTATTTCTATAAAATTTTTTCAATGAGCAAAACAGAATTCCTATGGAAATAAACTTTACAATTGTACTGTTAGGTATAACTGCGTTCGCAATTTTTATGGCAATATTTTTTGTTATGCGAAGCATGAATTTATTTGGCGAAAAGAATTCTACAATTTCTGATTCAAAGGAAATTGACCGCTTAAGGGATGAAAATGTTTTACTTAAAGATCAAGTTGCTTTTTACCAGATGCATAAAGACAGAGTTGAATTTAAGGTTGCAGATCTTGAAAAAACTATAAAATCTCTTGAAGACAAAAGAAAAAATCTTGAAGAGACAAAGGTGAAGTTGGAAGATCTTAATAGGCAGAAGGATGAACTTTTCGCTTCAATTGTACACGATATTAAAAATCCGGTTTCAACCATTCGCAGTTTTGTTAATTTACTTAAATCGTATGATTTAACTTCGAAAGAACAAAGCAATATAATGCAAAGCATTTTATCTACTTCATCCCGCATTTATAAACTTGTTGAGGAAGTTTCAAGAGTAATAAGCGACGATAAAAATATCAACAAAACAAACCTGGATTTTGATCAGTTGAATGATGTTGTTGAAAGCATTTTCTCTAATTATGAAGTTATTGCTAAATCAAAGAATATTAAGTTTGAAAAAAACCTTGATAGAAATCTTCCGTTGATAATGTTTGACCAAATCAAGTTAGAGCAGGTTATTGATAATCTAATTAGTAACGCAGTTAAGTACTCTCCAAAAGAAACAAAAGTAGTTGTTCAAACTTTCCAAAATGAAGATTATGTTGTTTGTGAAGTAAAAGATACTGGCTACGGACTTTCGCAGGAAGAAATAATAAAAGCTTTTGAAAAAGGCGTTGTTCTAAATAACAAGCCAAAGGGAGAAGATGAAAGTACAGGTGATGGTTTGTGGATTGTAAAAAAGATTGTTGAGCAGCACAAAGGAAGAGTTTGGGTAAAAAGTAAATTGGGAAGCGGTTCGACCTTTGCGTTTAAGTTGCCCATAAAAAATGAAGAAGAAATTGAAATAAAAAAAGGGCTTTAGTGATGCCCTTTTTTAATATGTAAACTGATTTAATTCTTATGCGGAAATTACTTGAGTAACTTTTTTTGCAGCTTCTTCAAGTGAGTTTGCAACTTCAAAATTTAATCCAGAGTTTTGAAGCATGTTTGCAGCTTCTTCGGCATTTGTTCCTTCTAGTCTAATAACAATCGGAATTTTCACATCAATTTCATTTACTGCATCAATTACGCCCTGGGCTACTCTATCACAGCGTACAATTCCGCCAAAGATGTTTATCAATATTGCTTTTACGTTCGGATCAGATAAAATAATTTTGAATCCGTTTGCGACAGTATCTTTGTTTGCACCACCACCTACATCTAAAAAGTTTGCAGGTTCACCGCCGGCAATTTTGATGATATCCATAGTAGCCATCGCTAAACCGGCACCATTAACCATACAGCCAACATTGCCGTCGAGTTTAATGTAGTTCAAATTGTATTTAGAGGCTTCAATTTCTAATGGTTCTTCTTCATCAAGGTCTCTGTATTCTACAATATCAGCATGTCTGTAAAGCGCGTTATCATCAAAATTCAGTTTAGCATCCAAAGCGATAACATCGCCTTCTTTGGTAACAACCAAAGGATTGATTTCAGCAATTGATGCATCTGTTGCATCGTATGCTTGATATAGTCTTGAGAAAAATTTAACGGCATTTTTAAACTGTGCACCTTCCAAACCAAGACCGAATGCAAGTTTTCTAGCTTGGTAACCTTGGAATCCGATTGACGGATCAACAGCTTCTTTCAAAATTAGTTCCGGAGTTTCTTCAGCTACTTTTTCAATTTCAACTCCACCCTCGGTTGAAGCCATCACAACATTTTTAGAGCTAGCTCTGTCAAGAGTGATTCCTACATACAACTCTTTATCTATATTAACGCCTTGTTCAACAAGTAATCTTTTTACAACTCTTCCTTCCGGGCCGGTTTGATGAGTAACCAAAGTCATTCCCATCATTTGTTCAGCAAACTCTCTAACTTCTTCTAGTGATTTAGCAACTTTAACACCGCCGCCTTTTCCTCTTCCGCCAGCATGAATTTGTGCCTTTACAACCCAAACTTTTCCACCGATTTCTTCTGCTGCTTTAACTGCTTCATCAGCGTTAAAAGCTACTCTTCCTTCGGGAACAGGAACATTGAATTTTCTTAAAATCTCTTTGCCCTGGTATTCATGTATTTTCATAATTTACCTTGTTTATTATGGATGCTTTGTCTTAAATTTGATTCGGTCTTGTTCGCAATGATCAAGACAAAATTGAAAGATCAAAATTAGTCACATTAATCTTGATATTCAATTATTATTATAAATTCATACGTGTAATTTGGAAGACAATTTTTGATCGGGCAAATTTTAATATTTTCATAAAATATTAGGATGATTTTAGAGATAAAAATGAACAAAAAACAAAAGAATGTGATACTAGCCGGAATTGTTATAATTGTTCTTTCAATGATAATTTGGCTTAGTTATGGCGGAGAAATTCTTACTAAAGACCAGGTTTTAGTTGAAAAATATGATGAGCTTTTTGATACTACATATTCAGAGTTTGAAGATAAATTTATTTGGGGTCTTGATTTGAGTCTATTGATTTCCGGAATAACCCTTGCCGTGAGCTTGGTTTTAATATATCTGCTTAGAACAAAAAAAGCTTTACAAGAAAATTAAAGGAAACAAAATGAAAATATACAAATATGGTTTAGTGCTTATTCTTTTGATTTCAGTAATTTCTGCGCAAAATTTTAAAGTGAAAGCTGCCGGCAAACAGACTTTTAATTTTAATAATGAACTAAAAAACCAGGCTACTTTTTTTAGCACTACTCCTTTGGAAGACGTGGAAGGTATTGCGAATGATGCTACCGGATCTGTTACTTTTGATTTGGCTGGTTTTGCTGAAACACTTTCGGGTACATTTGAGGTGAAAGTTGCATCAATGAAAACCGGGATCCCGCTTCGTGACCAGCATTTGCAATCAGCTAATTGGCTTGACGCTGAAGAATACCCGGCAATAAAATTTGAAATCTCGAGTGTAGAAAATGTGAAACAAATTGCCGACAACAAACTGGAAGCAGATGTAAAAGGAAGTTTTTCTTTGCACGGAGTTACAAATCCAATTACAGCAAAAAGCACGGTTACTTATCTGGATGAAAGCGAAGCCACAAAAAAACGTGCTCCCGGTGATCTGCTAGTTGTAAAAGCAGAATTTAATGTAAAACTATCTGACTTTGAAGTTGAGAATAACATTATAGGTAATAAAGTGGCCGAGGATATCGAGGTAACTGTAAATCTTGTCGGGACAAATAAATAATTACACAAGGGCAGATCAATCGATTTGCCTTTTCTTTTTGCTTTATAACTTACAACTTTCTACTTAACATATTATTGCCTTGCCTTTAAAATTGATTATAATTAAAATCATAGCTCAAATTTGAGGAATTTATGAAGAGATTTTCGTCTGCAATTTTAATAATTTTTATCATTTCAGCAGTAATCACAAATGCTCAATCACAATCAACTTACGATTTTTTAAGATTAGACATGAGTCCGCGCGCGGCAGCTTTGGCCGGTAGCTTTGTTGCAAATAACGATGATCCGAACGTAATTTTTTATAATCCGGCCGGTATTTCACAATTGGAAGGCAGCCCAATTTCATTCTCATTTTTGAAACATATTGTAGATATTAATTCAGCCAGTTTAACTTATTCAAAAGAACTTGAAGGAATCGGCAGATTCGGGGCAGGAGTGCAATATATAAATTATGGCGATTTCACCGAGGCTGATCAATTCGGCAACAGACTTGGTGAATTTGGAGCAAGTGAAATGGCTTTGATGATTGGTTATTCTAATAAACTTGATGAAAATTTTTATTACGGAGCAAATGTAAAATTTATAAATTCAAGCATTGCGGATGCATCTTCTACCGGTTTAGCTGTTGACTTGGGCTTACAATATCACTTCCCGGAAAGTGGATGGTATTTTGGTTTTTCGGCACTTAATCTTGGTTCACAGCTTTCTTCATATTTTGATAAAGATGAAGATTTACCGACAGATATTCAATTTGGTGTGAGAAAAGAACTTGCTCGCGTTCCGATCAAATTTTATTTCGCGTTCAAAAAACTGAATGAAAAGGACGATGATTTTGCTGACAGATTTTCCCATTTCACTTTTGGCGGAGAAATTAGATTGAGCAAAGCTGTAAATATTCGTCTTGGTTTTGATAACGAAAAGAGAAAAGATTTAAAAATCGGAAGTTCGTCGGGTATTGCCGGTATTAGTCTGGGACTTGGATTTTTAATTAGCGATTACAAATTTGATTACGCTTTTTCATCATTAGGCAATATCGGTTCATTGCACAGAATTGGTATTTCGACTGATTTATAATTTCTGATCAATTAAAAATGTCACTCTGAACTTGTCCCTCTCTGCAGGAGTTGTTTCAGAGTCTAAGCTAAAAAGATGCTGAAATCCCGATAAAAACAACGGGACAAGCTAAGTTCAGCATGACAAATGGCTGCTTATCTTTTGTAAGGTTTATCGATTAGCTCTTCAGCACGAATGTGGGAGTCTCTAAATTCTTTCTCATCCAAAACTGCTTCATAGTATTTAACTGCTTCTTCTCTATTGCCGCTTAAATCTTCAATCATACCTAAATACAAAAGTATTTTGGATAAATATCCTGTTCGTTTATATTCTTTCTCTAGTAGTAACCGTGAAACTCTTTCACTTTTATTAAAATAATGTTTTGACGAATCGAGATTATTCTCTTTGAAATTTTGTTGTCCTAAATAGTAATAAGCCTCTCTTTCAAAACTTTCAGAGTAGCCTCTTTGTTTGGTTTCAACTTTTTTTAGCACGTCTTTGAAAACTGGGGAAGCTTTTGTGTAATTTCCCATTTTTACATAAATTCTGCCGAGATGTCTTTGAAATATTGGATTGTCCGGGAATTTTTGAGTCAATTGATTTGCATGATAAAGTGCTCTGGTAAAATTATTTTCGTGAATATAAAATAAAGTCATTAAGAAATATTGTGCTTCATATTTTGAATACTTACCGTCTTTTGCCGCTTGTTCAAGTTGGGCAATCCCTCGTTCTTTATCGCCGTCAGGAAAGAATAGCATAAAGGGTTTTACCGCAGGATATTTTTCCGGTATCATTTCTGCGTAATAATTATAAATTCCGAATCCAAGCTGTACATCCATATTTGTTGAGTCGACAGCAAAAGCTTCATGTACTATTGGGAGAGCGTCTTTTCCGTCAAGTGCAGCATCAAACCAGCTTTCGCGGACAGAAAATAATTTCCCTCTAAATCCCAATGCCCCGCCTTTAAAGAAAAGAGCATCAATGTTTTGCGGATCGTCATCAAGAATCTCGTCGCACATATCAATTACTTCGTCAAGTTTGTCAACTAAAATGTCGTCAAGTTCGGTGTTGTTAAAATCAATCATAATCTGCCACCAGATAACCATTGCATCAAAAAAGTTACCTGCCGGGCTAGCAGGATACTCAGTACTTACGAGTTCAAAAGTGTTGTGTGCATCTTCAAATGTTAAATTATAAATCTGATCAATTCCTGATGATATTAGAGAATCATATCTTTCTACATTTTCTTGAGCAGAAACAAAACCGAGCAGAATTATTATGAATAAGAGATTTTTCATTTTTATTAATTTATTCGTTTTAACAAAAGACAAAACATAGGAAAATAATTACAATTAAAATATATTTGTTATTAAAAAATAATAAATAGGTAAAGTTTCATGACAGAACCAAGAAAAATTACAATTGCCCGCGGAGACGGCATCGGCCCGGAAATTATGGACGCGACTCTTAAAATTCTAAAAGCCGGCGGTGCAAATCTAGAGATTGAAGAAATAGAAATTGGTGAGAAAGTTTATTTAAAAGGAATTGAAAATGGAATGGAACCCGGAGCGTTTGAGTCGCTAAGAAAAACTGGGATTTTTCTAAAGGCTCCGATTACTACTCCGCAAGGCGGCGGATACAAAAGTTTGAATGTAACCACAAGAAAGGCATTTGGACTGTATGCAAACGTAAGGCCTTGTATTTCATACCGGCCGTTTATCCGTACAAAACACCCTGACATGGATGTGGTTGTGATTCGCGAAAATGAAGAAGATCTTTACGCTGGGATTGAACATAGACAAACTGACCAAGTTTACCAATGTTTGAAACTATTCAGTCGCCCGGGTTGCGAAAAGATTATCCGCTATGCATTCGAATATGCGAAAGAATACGACCGCAAAAAAGTTTCATGCTTTGTTAAAGATAACATTATGAAATTGACTGACGGACTTTTTCATGAAGTATTTAACGAAGTTGCAAAGGAATACCCAGAGATAGAAACTGATAGCTGGATAATTGATATCGGTGCTGCAAGGCTGGCAGATACACCTCAAATGTTTGATGTTTTAGTTATGCCTAATTTATATGGCGATATTTTGTCAGACATCGCTGCGCAGATTGCAGGCTCTGTTGGCTTAGCCGGCTCAGCAAATATTGGCGAACATCTTGCAATGTTTGAAGCTATTCACGGATCAGCTCCGGATATTGCCGGAAAGAATATCGCAAATCCATCCGGGTTATTGCTGGCCGCAGTAATGATGCTTGTGCATATTCATCAAGTTGAAGAAGCAGCAACTATTCACAATGCTTGGCTTCGCACAATTGAAAAAGGAATTCACACAGGCGACATTTTTGAGCAGGGAATAAGTAAAGAGCGTGTTAATACAGATACTTTCGCTGAAGCTATTATTCAGCATCTTGGCGAAAAGCCTCACGAATTAAAAGAAGTCCATTATTATGAGCCCAAGAAAATAGTTGCAAGGCATGATGAATCTACCAAGCATGTAAAAGAGTTGGTTGGTGTTGATGTTTTTGTGGACTGGAAAGATGTGTCTCCAAACGAAATAGGCGAAAAATTAAGTAAGATTACTGCAGGTGATTTGAAGTTAAAAGTAATAACCAACCGTGGGATAAAAGTTTATCCCGAAGGTTTGCCGGAAACATTTTGTACTGACCACTGGCGCTGTAGATTCTGGCAGGATGAATGGAAAAAGCTGGATAAGAATTTGATTTGGCAATTGCTCAAAAATGTTAATGAAGCTGGTTTTGATACTATTAAAACTGAAAACCTCTACACCTTTGACGGAAAGCTTGGTTTTTCAGAAGTGCATGGTTAACAAACTAAAACTTTGTGGCTATTTTTTAGTAGTCACTTTGTTTTATTAAAATTGATTTCATAAAAAAAAATTAAAAAAACATTGATTGAAGCATGAATTATTAGTAAATTAAACTACATTCTGATCTGAATATATAAATTTCCTATACTGTTCTTTTAACAAACAAAAGGAGTTAAAATGGCAAGAAAGAAGGAAATTGTCGAAAAAGTACCCCCTATTAAAATCCAAAAACTTAGTGCTTTTAAGAAAGCTGATTTTGACAAAGTCAATCTTGATGAACTATGGATAATGAAGCCGGATACTAAAACTGCAAAACTGCGTGCAAGCTACTGCGGTTGCAGAAATGTTTGTTTAGTTTAATCTATGAAGTACAAACCTTCAAAATTCAATTTTCCCGTTGAATCAGAAAACGGGAAAATTTATTTATTCAATTCAATGAATGTCAGCGCGATTAAGGTTCCCGCCGAAATTCAGTCATTTATAATTGAGCTATTGAATTTGGAATCATTTAATACAAATGATTTACCGGAAGAAGCGTTACCCTTGGTGAATATGCTTACCGAAGG
>JANQIV010000187.1 GCA_028282005.1 Melioribacteraceae bacterium
GAAGATATTTATCAAAATTGCTTTTACGTTCGGGTCTGATAAAATGATTTTGAATCCGTTAGCAACAGTCTCTTTATTTGCACCTCCGCCTACATCCAAAAAGTTAGCCGGTTCGCCTCCTGCAAGTTTGATAATATCCATTGTGGCCATAGCTAAACCAGCACCGTTAACCATGCAGCCAACATTACCGTCTAGTTTGATATAGTTTAAGTTGTATTTTGAGGCTTCAATTTCCAGCGGCTCTTCTTCGTCAAGATCTCTATATTCAACAATGTCACCATGCCTGTAAAGAGCGTTATCATCGAAATTTAATTTAGCATCCAAAGCAATAACATCGCCTTCCTTTGTTACGACCAAAGGATTTATTTCGGCAATAGAAGCGTCGGTTGCGTCATAAGCTTGATAAAGCCTTGAGAAGAATTTCACTGCATTTTTAAATTGTGCACCTTCCAAACCAAGTCCGAATGCTAGTTTTCTTGCCTGGTAACCTTGGAAACCTACTGCCGGATCAACAGTTTCTTTTAATATTAGTTCAGGATTTTCTTCAGCAACTTTTTCTATTTCAACTCCACCCTCAGTTGAAGCCATAACTACATTTTTTGAAGTAGCTCTATCCAAAGTAATACCAACATACAATTCTTTATCTATATTTACACCTTGCTCTATAAGTAACCTTTTTACTGTTTTTCCTTCAGGTCCAGTTTGGTGTGTAACTAAATTCATTCCCATCATATTTTTTGCGTACTTTTTAACTTCGGCAAGCGATTTTGCAACTTTCACTCCGCCGCCTTTACCTCTTCCTCCTGCATGAATTTGTGCTTTTACTACCCAAACTTTTCCTCCGATTTCTTTTGCTGCATTAACTGCTTCATCTGCGTTATAAGCTACTCTTCCTTCGGGAACAGGAACATTGAATTTTCTTAAAATTTCTTTGCCCTGGTATTCATGTATTTTCATAATTTACCTTGTTTATTATGGATGCTTTGTCTTAAATTTGATTCTGTCTTGATTTTGAAACGTTGCTGATCAAGATTAAATTAAAAAGTCAAAATTAGCTACATTATTTTTGATATTCAATTATAATTATAAATTCATTCTTGTAATTTAGATGACAAATTGTAAATACACAAAATTCAATATTCTGATTAGTAATTTTTAAAAAGAGAGAATGAAATGAACAAAAAGCAAAAAAAAGTTTTGTTTGCCGGTATAGCTGTAATAATTCTTTCGCTTATTATTTGGCTTGGTTACGGGGGTGAAATTTTTACAAAAGACCAGGTTTTGGTTGAAAAATATGACGAACTCTTTGATACAACTTATTCCGAATTTGAAGATAAATTCATCTGGGGGCTTGATCTAAGTCTTTTAATTTCTGGTATTACAGTAACAGTAAGCCTGGCATTAATATTTTTGTTAAGAACAAAAAAAGCTTCAAAGAAAAATTGAGGGGGATTTAATGAAATATAAATCGATAATTTTAGTAACGGCTCTTTTGTGTGCAGAATTATTTGCTCAGAATTTTAACGTAAAAGCAAAAGGCAAACAAACCTTTAGTTTAGGAAATGAACTAAAAAACCAGGCCACTTTCTTTAGTACTACTCCGCTTGAGGATGTTGAAGGAATTGCAAATGGAGTTACAGGCTCAGTTTCGTTTGATTTATCAAATTTTGGTGAAACTTTAACCGGCTTATTTGAGGTAAAAGTTGCATCAATGAAAACCGGGATAGAGCTTCGTGACCAGCATTTAAGATCCGCAAACTGGCTTGACGAAGAAGAATACCCATTAATTAAATTTGAAGTTGTCGGCGCTGAAAATATAAAACAGGTTTCCGATAACAAAATTGAAGCTGATGTTAAAGGCAGCTTTTCGTTACATGGAGTAACTAGAGGGATAATAGCTAAAAGCACAATTACTTATCTGGACGAAAATGAAGAAACAAAAAAACGTGCGCCCGGCGATCTTTTAGTTATTAAATCAACATTCGAAGTTAAACTTTCCGAATACGAAGTGGAAAATAATGTGATAGGAAGTAAAGTTGCTGAAGATATTGAGGTAACTGTAAATTTAGTTGGAAGTAATAAATAACTACTGGATTTGAGTATAAAGATATGAGAATTTAAAAAACAGAAAATCAATTATTTCGCTTCTTTCGCTTTCAGTATAAAAGCCTAATTTTTCAAAAAAGTTGGGCTTTTTTAAGATTTTTGATTTAACTCTTCTGTTAACAGATAATTGCCTTGCCTTTAAAAATGATTATAATTAAAATCAAAACTCAAATTTGAGGAATTTTATGAAGAAGTTTTCATCGGCAGTTATTTTATTTTTTGCAGTTTTATCACTTTCATCAAACGCCCAATCACAGTCAACATTTGAATTTTTAAGATTGGACATGAGTCCGCGCGCGGCAGCATTAGCCGGCAGTTTTGTTGCAAACAATGATGACCCGAATGTAATTTTTTATAACCCGGCAGGTATCTCCCAGCTGGAAGGAAATCCTGTTTCCTTTTCATTCTTAAAACACATTGTGGACATCAATTCCGCAAGTTTGACATACTCAAGAGAAATTGAAGATTTAGGCAGGTTCGGTGCCGGAGTTCAGTATATAAATTATGGCGACTTCACAGAAGCAGATGAATTCGGAAACAGGCTCGGCGAATTTGGAGCAAGTGAAATGGCTTTTATACTCGGCTATTCAAACAAACTTGATGAAAATTTCTTTTACGGTGCAAACGTTAAATTCATTCATTCGAGTATCGCCGATGCATCCTCAACTGGTTTGGGAGTTGATTTGGGCCTTCAGTATCACTTCCCCGAAAGCGGGTGGTATTTTGGTTTTTCGGCTCTTAATCTTGGTGCCCAGCTTTCTTCATATTTTGATACCGACGAGGATTTACCAACTGATCTCCAGCTTGGTGTAAGAAAAGAATTAGCAAGAGTACCGATTAAATTTTATTTCGCATTCAAAAAGTTAAATGAAAAAGATGATAACTTTGGCGATAGATTCTCTCATTTTACCTTTGGTGGTGAAATCAGGTTAAGCAAAGCTGTAAATGTGCGTCTGGGTTTTGATAATGAACGAAGAAAAGATTTAAAGATTGGAAGTTCCGCAGGAATAGCAGGAATCAGTTTGGGACTCGGAATTTTAATAAGCGATTATAAATTTGATTACGCATTTTCTTCTTTAGGTAACATCGGTTCGCTGCACAGAATAGGAATCTCAACAGATCTTTAAAAAGTAGCGCAGATTGCTTGCAATCTGTTCTACATTCTATTTTTTGTAAGGTGCATCAATTAGTCTCTCAGCACGATCATGTGAATTTTTGAATTCGTCGAGGTCTAATACTTGTTCGTAATATGCTAATGCTTCCGGCCTGTTCCCCTTTAAATCTTCAATCATCCCGAGATAAATAAGAGTGTTAGCCAA
>JANQIV010000189.1 GCA_028282005.1 Melioribacteraceae bacterium
TCCCTGCACAAACATTAGCTTCTGAAATTTATTTAGATTCAGGTGTACGTGGTATGGAAAGAGGTATCGTTTCTGCCGGCCGTGATCCAAAAACCGGAAAACACAGATATCCAAAATTAGAATTAGTTAGATTAACTTTCCCGAGAAGAGTTTATACTCAAGCTCACATTGACGTTACAGTTGAATCAATTGCTGAAGTTTACGAAAACAGAAAAAATATCAAAGGCTTGAAAATGGTTTACGAACCAAAGTATTTGAGATTCTTCCAAGGAAGATTTGAAAAACTGTAAAATGTTAATAAAATATTTTTATTTTAGGGGTTCAATTTGAACCCCTTTTTTATTTATGGTAAATCCTAAAGAAATAAAAATAGAATACCAACAAAGCCGGGATAAAATTTTTAATGATCCCGATTTACTAAAGAATCCTTTTGAGTTTTCACTAAAACTCTCTTTTCTAGTAGAAGAATTTATAATTAGAATTTTGAGGGACAAACATGTAAATGGTGCGGTAGCTTCAACCGGAAGTTTTAGCCGGAGAGAGTTGGCACCCTTTTCTGATATTGATATTATGTTCATCTTCCCGAAAGTTGATGAAAATAAAGAAATAATCAGCCAGGCAATAACTTTGCTTTGGGATTGCGGTATTGAAGTTTCACACACTATCAGAGAATTTTCGGATATAAAAAAGTTTCTTAAAGAAGACCTTCATACATTCACACAATTTTTTGAAACTCGTTTTATTTACGGTAAAGAAAAAATTTATTCGGAATGGAATAAAGAAGTAATTAATTCCATCAAGCCCAAAGATAAAGTAAATCTAATTTACGAATTCTTTTCAGATATCAATTTACGACGGGAAAAATATGGTGAATCTGCTAAAACTCTTGAGCCTAATGTAAAACTATCTGCCGGAGGTTTGCGCGATCTGCACGTTGTTAATTGGATGTATTCACTTAAGAACGAAACTTTTCTTGATAGCCAATCTGAATTATCCCATACGGAAGATTTTCTCAATGTGTTAAAACAGAAAAAACTAATAAGTGTAAGAGAAATTGAGAGGCTGAGAAAAAGTTATAAACTAATTCTTGGAGCTAGAAATTTATTACATCTTTTAGAGAAAAGGGGGAATGATAGGTTAGAATTTACATCGCAGGAAAAAATTGCGAAACTGCTTGATTACAGTGGAGAAGCATGGACTAATTTTATGCAGGATTATTTTGAAGCGTCAACCATTTTAAATAGATTCTCGAAGACAATGGTTAAGAGATTCGATGCCGAAATTTCTCATCCTTTGCCCGATACAATGTCGATTCAACTTGATGAAGATTTCACAATAAAAGGGAATGTAATTTCGCAAGTAAATCCGAATAGTGAACATCTTGAAATATCGGAAATGATGAGAGCCTTTTATTATAGGGGTTTGAACGATGCTCGCTTCGATGAAAACTTAAGATCGCATGTGATTGAAAGTGTTCAGGAAATAAATGAATCACAAATTGACAGCCAAACATCATCAGTTTTTTTTAGAGAAATTTTGAAACTGCCAAATCACGTTGGTAAAACATTTTCCTCGATGAATGAACTTGGTGTACTTGCAGCATATTTGCCCGAGTTTAAAGAATTAATAGGATTTTTTCAGCCAGGCGTTTATCACTGCTACACCGCTGATGAACATACATTAATTGCTATCAAAAATTTGGAAAGCCTGGAGAACGAGAAAAATAAAATCTCAAAAATCTATTCGCTAGTAAAAGAAAAAGATTTATTGTTTTTGGCAGTTCTTTTTCATGACATTGCAAAGCCGATCAGTATTTCAGGCCATGAGATAATCGGAAGTGAAATTGCAAATACAGTTATGGAAAGACTGGGTTACGATCAGGAAGAAATTGACTTAGTCCAGTTTTTAGTTCGTCATCATTTAACAATGGAACAAGTTGCTTTCAGAAGAAACATAAATGATCCCTCAACATTAAATGGATTTGCAGAAATCTTCACATCAAAAAAAGCTTTGGATTATTTGTACTTGTTGACATTTGCTGATCTTTCGGCAGTTAGTCCGGTTGTTTGGACTCAATGGAAAGATGATCTTCTTTTTGAGCTTTATGAAAAGACCAAGCAGATGCTTGAAAAAAGAATTTCAGGCGAAGAGCTATTTGCTGAGACAATTCAACAATTTAATGAATCAGAACTTTCATCTTACAGTGAATTTCAAAATCACATCGAGTCGATAAACGATGTTGGTTACATCCAGTTATTTTCAAAAGAGGAAATTAGTGAGCACGTTGAAGAAATTTTAAGCGGTTCCGAAAGTTCAGTATTCATAAAAGAGAACAATAATTTTACAAACATAACGGTTATCGCGAGGGATTCAATTTCATTGCTTTCGAGGCTTTGCGGCGCTTTGGCTGTAAATGACTTGAATATTCACGACGCAAAGATATTCACTCGCAATGACGGAATTGTAATCGACAGTTTTAATGTGACGGATTTTCGTTCGCATAATAAAGTTGATGAATCAAAGTATGAAAAAATAATTGATGTGCTTACTAAATCGATCAATAATGAATTGCAAATTGCAAATGAAGTAAAGAAACTCAAGTCAAAATGGTGGCGGCTTGAATCGAAACTCTTTACTAAAAAAAGTAAAGTTAGAATTGAATTTGAAGATCATGCTAAGTTTACTATTGTTGATGTTTATTCTCCGGATAAACTTGGCTTGCTTTATCAAATTACAAATAAGCTGACAGAACTTGGGTTGTCAATTTACTTTGCAAAAATTGCAACACGTGGTGACGATGTTCTTGATGCATTTTATGTATTGGATTCGAACGAAAATAAAATATCTCCATTAATGCATGAGTTGATTGAGATGGAATTAAAAGATACAATAGAAGAATTACTTTAGAATTAAACTTGCATTTCTCACCCCCGACTTGGTCGGGGGTGAGAAATCTCAAACTGAAAATGGATGATTAAATGGCAGACAACAGAGCAATAGGAATTTTTGATTCAGGTATCGGCGGACTTACAGTTGTAAAAAGAGTTGAGCAGTTGCTCTCAGGTGAAGACATTATTTATTTTGGTGATACAGCTCGAGTACCTTACGGTACCAAATCAAACTCAACAGTTATTGAGTATTCAATTCAGAACACAATTTATTTAATGCAGAAAAATGTAAAGATGATTGTTGTTGCTTGTAATACTGCTTCTTCCGTTGCTATGGATACATTGCGTAAATATTTTAATGTCCCTTTTATAAGCATGATTGAGCCAGGTTCGGATTTCGCGTTGCGCGAAACCAAAAATCGAAGAATAGGTGTCGTGGGTACAAATGCCACAATAAATAACAAAGCTTATTCAAAAGATCTTCTCAAAAAGAATGGTGATTTGTATGTAGTAGAAAAGTCATGTCCGCTATTTGTACCTTTGGCAGAAGAAGGATGGTTAGACCATAATGCTACTGAAATTATTGCCAAGGAATATTTATCAAAATTAACCGAAAAAGATATTGATACTTTGATCCTCGGCTGTACACACTACCCGGTTTTAACAGAAATTATTCAAAGAGTTGTCGGTGAAAATGTAAAATTGATTGATTCCGGTTTTGCATCATCCCATAAAGTTAAAGAATATTTGACAACACACGATATGCTAAACGAAAAAGCAGTAAATGGTAAACATGACTTTTTCGTAAGTGATGTTCCTTCAAAATTTAAAGAGATAGCTGAAAGATTTTTAGGCCGGGAAGTAGAGAATCTCCAAAAGATAGATGTTGAACATTTGGTAAGACACTAAAAAATAGGCAACTCAATCATAAGCTGCCCATAAAATTCTAATCTTTATTATAATAAGGTATTAACTCACTGCCGAGGAATTTCAGTACAGCTGTAATCACTCCTAAATCATCCATGTAACCAAATAACGGAGCCAGATCAGGAATGGCATCAAGCGGGGTAATGAAATAAATCAATGCTCCAACTACAATGGATTTTCTGTACCAGTTTACTGAACCATCAAAAAGATAATTATATAAAGCTACTAAATCCTTCGCAAAGGAAATCTTTTGTCCAACACGCTCTAACTTTGTCCAAAGTCCTTCTTCAACTTCTTTTGCGGCTTCTTCCACTAATTCGGGAGAATCATATTCATCATTAAATTCATCAATTTCAATTTTACTGAATTCTTCCGGCATATTTATTTACCTCTTGTATTGTTCGAACCAATCATAAATTGTATTCCACCACAATCTTGCATTTTGAGGTTTTAATACAAAATGATTTTCATTTGGGAAATATAAAAATTTACTTTCAACATTCATACTTTGCAAAGCTGTAAATAATTCAAAAGCCTGTGATTCCGGAACTCTGTAGTCTTTGCCGCCATGCACAACAAGCATCGGTGTTTTGAAATTTTTAACATGTCTGTTTGGTGCCCATTTTTCATAATAAGTTAAATCGTCCCACGGTTTGCCAAATTCCCATGTAGGGAACCAAAGTTCTTCAGTTGAACCAAACATGCTTTCAGGGTTGTAAACTCCATCATGATTTACTAGTGCATTGAATCTGTCGGTATGTCCGGCTACCCAAGAAATCATGTAACCGCCGTAGGATGCACCCGCAGCGAAAGTGTTATTACCATCAATATATTTGTAATTTTCAATGGCGTAATCGTAAGCATTAATCAAATCAGTGTAAACTTTACCGCCCCAGTCTTTTGTTATTTCGTCAGTAAATTTTTGACCATAACCTGTGCTTCCTCTTGGGTTTGGTGCAACAACAACATAACCTTTTGACGCAAACATTTGTAAATTCCAGCGGTAGTGGAAGTCATCTTCCCAATGACCTTGTGGGCCACCGTGAATTAAAAATATCATCGGATATTTTTTTGTTTCGTCAAATCCCGGAGGAGTTAAAAGTATTGATTGCACTTTAGCACCTTCAGCACCTTCACTCCAGAAATCTTCAACTTCATTCATTTCAAGCTGGCTTAGCAAATCTTTGTTTAAGAAAGTTAGTTGAGTAACGTTTCTTCCATCAAGATCAGCAACAAATAATTCAGTCGGTAGATTTGATCTTTCTTGTGTGAAATAAATTTTATCTCCTTTAATGTTCAAATCGCCGTTTGTTCTTTTTTCAACAATCTGAATAACGGAAGGTTTTTCAACATTGATTTTATAAATTGAAGAATAAATTTCATTTGCCGCTGTAAAGTAAATAGTTTTTGAGTCACGGTACCAAGCCATATTTGAAACGGATATATCAACTTTATCGGTTAAATTTTTTGTTTCACCGGTTTCTCTGTTATAAATCATTAATCTAAGTTTGTCAGCTTCAAATCCGGCTCTTTCCATTGATAAATACGCAATGTATTTTCCATCAGGTGAGTACATCGGATAATTATCGTTTCCACCGCTTTGTGAAATTTTCAAAGGCATTTTTTTATCGCGCTTGCCGCCTTCGTAAACATTGGCAATGTATACTTCATTGTTTGTACTGTAAGCCAGATCTTTATCTGTATTTGTAGTAAAAGCGATTTCTTTTCCGTCAGGAGAAACAGCAATGTCATGATTACTTCCCAATGAAATTGGAGGAACAGCATATTTATTATTTACATTAAATGATTCTAAAATGTTTGTACCCACTTCAGTGTATAAAAGCCTGCTTCTTTTTTCGCCTAGGAATCTGTCCCAATGACGGTAAAACAATTCTTCAAAAATCATTGCATCAACTTTGCTTGCTGCTTTTTCGTTGTCTTTCTTTTTCTGGCATTCCTGGTCAAAACATTCCGGGTACATTTCCGAATTGAAAACATATCTCTTACCGTCATTGAACCAAATTACATGTGAAACACCGCTGTAAATGTCAGAAATTTTTTCTTCATTGCTGCCGTCATAATCACACCAATAAAGTTGTTCACCTTTTATGTAACTGATCTTCTTAGTATTGGGGACAAACTTTGGCTCAGTTTCATTTTCTTCGGAATTCTTAAAAGGCCTTAAGTTTGAGCCGTCTGATTTCATTAAATAAATATCATAGTTACCTTTATTTTCTTCCATGTTGTATGTTTGGACAGAAAGCAGAATCCATTGTCCATCCATGGAAACATCATAACCTTTTAGTCTTTTCATTGACCAGAGGTCTTCAACCGTAATTGGTCGTTTAGTTTGTGCTTGCATAATTGTGCTTAGAATTATTATTAAAAGTAAAGGAAAGATAAGTCTTTTCATTGTTACTCCGTGGATTATCTGTGATTTAAGCAAAATTAAATTTAGTGATAATTTGGAGTAATAAAAAGAGTCGGAAGTATAAAGAGCCGGTATAGGAATACCGGCTTTTCTTCATTGCTATTTTTTCTTTTTTTTGTTTGGAGCTTGTGTTAAAGCAGATGCGGCAACGCTTTTAACATTCTTAGGAGTTTTAGGATTGCTCAAAAGTTTTGAAGCTTTTGAGGCTACTTTTTTGGATGTTCTTTCATTCCTAGACATTTTTGTGTTCCTTAATTTCATTAATAAATTATTTAATTTGGAAATGATTTTTATTTCCTTGTTAGTAAAACTTGATTTCAATTCAATAATTTTTGACGCTTGCCATTTTCCCTCCTATAAATTTGGAGTTATTGAAATAGCTTGCTTCTAATGAGAGGGATTTTTTATATTTGAAGACCAGTTAAAAAATATCACATTACCCAAGTGCAAGCATTAATTAGTCATTTGGGAATGATTTTTTATGCCCGAAATAGTTGCAGCTATTTCGGGTTTTTTTATAGAAAATGATGAACGATTAGCACTCGAGCTATTTGAGTGCTAAGATAAAAATTAAATTAATATTAATCAATAACCTGAGAAATATTTAAAGTAATAATTCAATTTATTAATCTAACTTCATATTTTGTAATATAATAGCTGTGGTTAATTCTGATATATTTTGCATTTTTATAAGTTATGGTTAAGGTAAAGCACAAAAATAACTAGCCTTGCTATCTGCCCCTTTATTTGGTAATTTTAAGTTTATTTTTTTTCAGAAAAAGTTAGAGAATTATGAAATATCCATTCGAACAAGTTGAAACCAAATGGCAAAAATATTGGGAAGAGAATAAAACCTATAAAACAGACTTAACTGATTTAGAAAAAAGCATTTACTGCCTGGTTATGTTCATTTATCCTTCCGGTGCTAAACTTCACTGCGGTCACTGGTACAATTATGGCCCCACGGATTCATGGGCAAGATATAAAAAGTTAAAAGGATTTAATGTTTTTGAACCGATGGGTTACGATGCATTTGGTTTGCCTGCGGAAAACTATGCCATTAAAACCGGGATTCACCCTTACGACAGTACAATAAAAAATATTGAAGATATACGCACCCAGCTAAAAAGAATGGGTAACATGTACGATTGGGATGCTGAGTTAATGACATGCGACCCTGAGTATTATAAATGGAATCAATGGCTGTTTTTGAAATTATATGAAAAAGGTTTAGCCTACAGAAAAAATGCTCCGGTTAACTGGTGCCCTTCTTGTAATACTGTTTTAGCTAACGAGCAAGTACTTGGCGACGGAACTTGCGAACGCTGCGGAACCTTTGTTGAGCAGAAAAATTTGACACAGTGGTTTTTCAAAATTACTGAGTATGCAGATGAACTTTTAGAAGGTTTGGAAAAAATTGATTGGCCTGAAAAAACAAAATTGATGCAGAAAAACTGGATCGGTAAAAGTACAGGCGCAGAGGTTGAATTTAAATTAGATGCTCATGACGAATCATTTGTAATTTTTACAACTCGTCCGGATACTTTGTTTGGTGCAACTTATATGGTGTTGTCGCCTGAACATCCGTTGGTAAATAAAATTACAACCGAAGGAAACAAAGAAGCCATTAAAAAATATCAGGATGAAGTAAAATCAAAATCTGAAATTGATAGAACCTCAACAGCGAAAGAAAAGACCGGTGTTTTCACGGGCGCGTATGCTGTTAATCCTGTAACTGATGAAAAAATTCCGATATGGATAGCAGACTATGTTTTGATGACATACGGAACAGGCGCAATTATGGCTGTACCGGGACAAGATGAACGCGACTGGGAGTTTGCTGAAAAGTTTGATTTGAATATTGTTAGAACAGTTGAGCCGCCGGAAGACTTTGACGGCAAAGCTTATTTGGGTGACGGCCCGGCAATCAATAGTGATTTCTTAAACGGACTTAATGTGGATGACGCGAAGAAAAAAATTATTGAATGGCTTGAAGAAAAGAACATCGGAAAGAAAACCATCAATTTTAGATTACGCGACTGGTTGATTTCCCGTCAGCGCTATTGGGGAACACCGATACCGATAATTCATTGTGAACATTGCGGTGAAGTTCCTGTGCCGGAAGATCAATTGCCTGTTGAATTGCCTTACGATGTTGATTTCAAACACGACGGCGGATCACCACTTGCGCAGAATGCAAGTTTTGTGAATGTAACTTGCCCTAAGTGCGGCAATAAAAACGCTAAACGAGATGTTGACACAATGGATACTTTTGTTGATTCATCTTGGTATTACTTGCGTTATTTAAACCCAAAATTTGATAAAGTTTTTGATTCGAACTTAGCAAACGCGTGGACACCGGTTGATCAATACGTCGGTGGCGCTGAGCACGCTGTAATGCACTTATTGTATGCGCGCTTTTTCCACAAGTTTTTGCGCGATATCGGTTTGGTAAATAGTGATGAGCCTTTCCAAAAACTTATTCACCAAGGTACAATTACAAACCAAGGTGCGAAGATGTCGAAGTCAAAAAATAATGTAGTTAATCCGGATGACTTCATAATGAATTATGGCGCGGATGTTTTCAGACTTTACCTAATGTTTATGGGACCTTACGAATTAGGCGGTGATTGGAACGACAAAGGTATTGTTGGTACAGACAGATTTGTACAGAGAGTTTTTACTTTATTTAAGGAACATGAAAACATTACTAAAGGATTAACGATCCCGGATACTTTTGAAATAAAAGATTTGTCAGAAGAAGAAAAATCTGTTTATAGAAAAGTTAATCAGACAGTTCAAAAAGTAGATGTTGAAATTGATAATTTCAGATTTAATACAGCGGTAGCGCAGTTGATGGAATTGTTGAATGAATTGACAAAGAATTTATCAAAATGTAAAAAAGAATTACAAGCTTATTCACTTATAAGATTTGCATCGATGATTGCTCCGTTAGCACCGCATTTAGGTGAAGAAAGTTGGATTGTATTAGGATACGACAAACCATTGTTTGAAAATCCTGTGTGGTTTGAAGCTGATGAAAAAGCTTTGACAGTTGATACAGTAACCATAGCAGTTCAGGTGATGGGTAAGATCAGAGCGAAAATTGATATGCCTTTTGATAGTAGTGAAGAAGAAGTTAAAGAGGCTGTTTACAAAAATGAAAATGTACAAAAGCATATTGACGGTAAAAATGTGATCAAAGAAATTTATGTAAAAAATAAAATCTACAACATAGTTGCAAAATAAAAACTGAATAGAACGCAGTTTTTTATGATCATTATGATATACTATGATAAATAATTTTCAACATACTGAGTTAACGGAAAAAATCATTAAAGCCTATTTTAATGTTTACAATAAATTAGGATATGGGTTTTTAGAAAAGGTTTATGAAAATTCAATGATGATTGAATTAAGAAAATTCGGATTGGATTGCGAAAAACAAAAACCGATTGATGTTTATTATGATGATAATAAAGTGGGCGAATATTTTGCAGATATAGTTGTTGATAATAAGGTGATAATTGAATTAAAAGCTTCAGAAAGTTTATGCGAAGAACATGAATGCCAATTAACAAACTATTTGAAAGCAACTGAAATTGAAGTAGGTTTACTTTTGAATTTTGGAAAGAAACCGGAATTCAAAAGAAAAGTCTTCGCTTCTGAATTTAAAAATCTTAATTGATCATAAAAATCATAATGATCTGCGTTCCATTAAAAAGAGAGACATAAAATGCTTGATATTAAACTTATCAGAGAAAATTCTGAACTTGTTAAACAAGGTGTTGCAAATAAAAATGAAAAAGATACAGTTGATGAAATTTTATCTTTAGATAAAGAGAAGCGCGCGAATCTTCAAAAAGTAGAAGAATTAAAAGCAAAGAGAAATAAAGTATCGCAAGAAGTTGGCAAGCTTAAAAAGGCTGGTGAAAATGCCGACCACATTATTGCTGAAATGAAAAGTGTAGGCGATGAAATTAAAGAACTTGACGATCAACTTAGAGAGATAGAAGAAAAACTTGAAACACTTTTGATGTGGATCCCAAACTTACCGCATGAGTCTGTCCCGGTTGGCAAAACTGCGGAAGACAATGTTGAAACAAGGCAATGGTTGCCTGATGGATTTGCATTTGAAAATGAAGAGCCGGTTTTAGATCACATTGAGCTTGGAAAAAAACTTAACATTTTGGATTTCGATAGAGGTGCTAAAATTAGTGGTTCCGGTTTCCCGGTTTATGTTGGCAAAGGCGCTACACTTGAACGTGCTTTAATTAATTATATGCTCGATCTACATTTATCAGATCACGGATACACAGAAATAATGCCACCATTATTGGTTAATGAAGATTCTATGAAAGGCACAGGCCAATTGCCGAAGATGGCTGAAGACATGTACACATGTGAGAAAGATGGTTTGTATCCAATTCCAACTGCTGAAGTGCCGATAACAAACATGCATAGGAAAGAAATCTTAAATGAGTTAGAATTGCCAATTCAATATGTTGGTTACACAGCTTGTTTTAGAAGAGAGGCTGGTTCGTACGGAAAAGAATCAAAAGGATTTTTAAGAGTTCATCAATTCAACAAAGTTGAGATGGTGAAGATTGTTAAGCCGGAAACAAGTTATGATGAACTTGAAAAATTAGTTGTTGATGCCGAAGATATTTTACAAGCGTTGAAAATCCCTTACAGAATTTTACAACTTTGTACTGGTGATTTAAGTTTCGCTGCTGCAAAATGTTATGACATTGAAACATGGTCTCCGGCAGAAAATAAATGGCTGGAAGCATCATCTTGCAGCAACTTTGAAGATTTTCAAGCTCGCCGTGCTGCAATTAGATTTAGAGATGAAGAAACGAAGAAAGTTAATTTCACACATACATTAAATGGTTCTGGTCTAGCAACAAGTAGATTGATGGTTTCAATATTAGAAAATTATCAGACACCTGAAGGAAAGGTTATTGTGCCGGAAGTACTGCAGAAGTACACCGGTTTTAAAATCATTGAATAATGAGAAGTTTACTTTTATTAAATAAATATTTTTTACGATACAAAAATAAACTCGCTCTCGGTATATTATTTATAATTGTGTCCAATTCAGCACAAGTTTTTGTTCCACTTATAATTAGAGATAGCATTGACAGTCTTAAGCAAGTAATTAACTATGATATGTTAATTAGAAACGCACTGTTGATTTTCGGTGCTGCACTGGTCGGCGGTTTTTTCCGTTTTGCAATTCGTCAAACAATTATTGTTGTATCACGTGAAATAGAGTTTGATCTTCGACAAGATTTCTGGACTTACATTCAAAAACTCCCTCTGAGATTTTTCCAAAATAACTCAACTGGTGATTTAATGGCTCACGCTACCAATGATGTTAGTGCTGTGCGCATGTACGTTGGGCCTGCGGTAATGTATTCAATTGATACTGCAATTAGGTTTGTAATTATTATGACGATCTTTATTTCTGTCAGTCCGATGCTTACTTTGTATGCGCTTTTACCGCTGCCGTTATTATCATACTTTGTTTATAAGCTGAGCAAAAAGATTCATGAAAGATTTACAAAAATTCAAGAGAAGTTTTCGGACTTAACCACTAAAGCACAGGAAAATTTCTCCGGTATTCGAGTTATTAAATCTTACGTCCGTGAACAATATGAAATTGATAACTTCACTACTGTAAGCAGAGATTATCTTGAAAGGAATATGGATAAAATTCGTATTCAAGCAATGTTTATGCCGATTCTATTTTTAATAACAGGAATTTCTTTCATTATTGTTATTTCTGTCGGTGGTACAATGGTTATCAATGGGGCATTAACAATCGGCGATATCACAGCCTACACAATTTATCTCGGAATGTTAATCTGGCCGATGATTGCTATCGGATGGGTGCTTAACTTAATGCAGCAAGCTTCCGCAAGTATGAAGCGCCTTCAAAAAATCATGAAAGAAGATTTGGAGATAACCGACAGCAAAGAAACTAGCTATGCAATCAACAGCGTAAGCGGAAAGATTGAATTCAAAAATGTTTCATTCAAATACAAAAAGAATCTGCCGAATGTTTTGAGCGGTCTAAATTTTACTATTGAAAAAGGGCAGACCGTTGCGATTATTGGGCAAACAGGAGTTGGTAAAACTTCTCTTATAAATTTAATACCAAGACTTTATGATACAACTGAAGGTCAAATTTTAATTGATGGAAATGATATAAAGTCTGTTCCATTAAAAGTATTGAGGCAAAATATTGGATTGGTTTCTCAGGAAACTTTTCTTTTCTCCGATACACTTTACAACAATATTTTATACGGAACCCAAAACGGCAATAAAGAAATAGTTGAAAAGGTTGCAAAGATATCAAGACTAGATAAAGATGTTGAAGGATTTCCAAAAGGATACGATACAATTTTAGGTGAAAGAGGCATTACACTTAGTGGCGGGCAAAAGCAGCGTTCTTGTTTGGCTAGAGCCTTGGCTATTGATCCCAAAATTTTAATACTTGACGATTCTTTCTCTGCAGTGGATACAAACACTGAAGAGGAAATACTTTCAAATCTCAAAGAATTTATGAAAGACAGAACAAGTATAATTATTAGTCATAGAATTTCTACTGTGAAAGATGCTGATAAGATTTATGTGTTAGATAATAATGTAATTGCAGAAGAAGGTACACACGAAGAGCTTGTGAACAAAGAAGGCATTTATGCTGATCTGCATTACAAACAATTATTGGAAGAAGAATTAAAGGAATTGAATTAATTAAATTATGTCTGATCACCACGATGATGAAGTTTTAGGGAAAGCGTACGATTCTGTTTTAATGAAACGCTTGTTGGGTTATGTAAAGCCCTACCGCAAACATGTTGTGCTTGCAATAATTTTGAACTTAATTGTTGCCGGACTCCCCGCAGTAAGGCCTTTGTTAACTCAGATTGCGATAGATGATTATATTGCAAATAGTGACTATGATGGGCTAATTTTGATTGCCGGTTTGCTTATCGGCGTTTTGTTCTTTCAAGCAGCGATGCAGTACTTGCTTACCTACTTTACCCAATTGATGGGACAAAAAATTATTTATGATCTTCGTATAAAACTGTTTACACATATTCAAAAGCTTTCACTACGATATTTTGATAAAACTCCAATTGGCAGAATCGTTACCCGTGTTACAAATGATGTAGAATCACTAAACGAATTATTCTCTTCCGGAATAGTGATGGTATTCAGTGATATTTTTATCATCATCTGGATTTTCATTTTTATGTTTTTCATGTCGTGGGATTTAGCACTGGTAACTTTAATTGTTCTTCCGTTTTTGTTTTACGCAACATTTTTATTTAGAAGAAAAGTTCGAGACTCATACCGCAATATTCGTTTCCACTTGGCGAGATTGAATTCGTACATGCAGGAGCATGTTACCGGAATGAACATTGTCCAAATATTTTCGAAGGAGAAAGAAGAGGAAGCGAAATTCTCGGAAATAAATGATGCTCATAAAGATGCCAATGTAAAAGGTGTTTTTTACTATGCGGTATTTTTCCCGACAGTGGAAATATTGAGCAGTGCTGCTTTTGCATTAATTATTTGGTACGGTGGTGGAAATGTAATTCAGGATACTTTAACTATTGGTGTTCTCTTTGCTTTTATTCAATATGTGGAAATGTTTTTCAGGCCGATTCGGGACTTGTCTGAAAAATATAACATAATGCAGACAGCAATGGCTTCATCCGAGAGAATTTTTAAATTACTTGATAATGACACATTTGTAAAAAATCCAGAGAATCCGGATAAACTTGAAAAGGTAAATGGGCAAATAGAATTCAAAGATGTTTGCTTTGCATACAATCCTGAAGAATATGTTTTAAAAAATCTTTCGTTTAAAATAAATCCGGGAGAAACAGTCGCAATTGTTGGAGCAACGGGAGCGGGTAAGACAAGCATAATAAATATTCTCACAAGATTTTATGATATTGAAAAAGGAAGCATTTGTATTGATGGCGAAGATATTCGTAGGATAGATAAAAGAGATTTAAGAAAATATGTTTCTGTAGTTTTGCAGGATGTTTTTTTATTTTCGGGTACGATAAAATCTAATATAAGTTTGGGATCACCAAATATCTCAGAAGAGGATGTAATTAAAGCAGCACAAGTAGTTGGCGCTGATAAGTTTATTCAAAACCTTCCGAATAAATATAACGAAGAAGTGAAAGAGAAAGGCGCTACTTTAAGTGTCGGACAAAAACAACTAATTTCATTCGCTAGAGCATTGGCTTACAATCCGCAAATATTAATACTTGACGAAGCAACTTCGAGCGTTGACACTGAAACCGAAATTTTAATACAAAATGCAATCGAAAAACTTTTAGTTGGCAGAACATCAATAGTAATTGCACATAGATTATCAACTATTCAAAACGCCGATAAAATTTTAGTTATGCACAAAGGTGAGTTACGTGAATCCGGAACTCATCAGGAACTCCTTTCACAAAAAGGAATTTATCACAAACTATATCAGCTCCAGTACAAGGAGCAGGAAATAAGCAGACCAGCTTAATTCAGGAGAGAAGATGACTAAAAAAAGAAGATTCATGACTTTAAACCGCCATATTCAGGAAGGGGAAAGAATGCACCCGGAAGCAACAGGTGAACTTTCTGAATTACTGCACCAGTTAGGGTTGGCGGCTAAAGCTATTTCTATGGAAGTTAACAAAGCCGGACTAGTTGACATTCTTGGTTTTACCGGCGATGAAAATGTTCACGGGGAGCAAGTTAAAAAATTAGATATGTTCGCTCACGATATTTTGATTAGAGCAATGGACCACGGCGGGCATTTTTGTGTAATGGCTTCGGAAGAAGAAGAAAATATAATTCACATTCCGAAGAAACACAGAATTGGTAAATATGTTTTACTTTTCGATCCTCTAGATGGATCATCGAATATTGATGCAAACGTTAGTATTGGTACAATATTTTCAATTTATAAAAGAGTGACGCCACATGGTGATCCTGGAACATTAGAGGATTGTTTACAGGCTGGCAATCAGCAAGTTGCAGCAGGTTACATCATTTACGGATCATCTACAATGATGGTTTATACTGCAGGACATGGAGTTCACGGTTTTACACTTGATCCACAGTTTGGCGAATTTTTATTATCACACGAAGACATCAGAACTCCAGACAAAGGAAGAATTTATTCCATTAATGAAGGTAATTATCTTCACTGGCGACAAGGATTAAAAAATTATATCAAATATTTACAGTCTGATGAATTTGCAACAAAGCCCTATAAAGCTAGATATATTGGTTCAATGGTTGCTGATGTACATAGAAATTTACTTTACGGAGGTTTGTTTATTTATCCAGCAGATAAACGTAATCCTCAAGGAAAATTGAGACTACAGTACGAATGTAATCCAATGGCATTTATTGTTGAACAGGCTGGTGGATTGGCTTCAACTGGATTCGGAAGAATACTTGACATTAAACCTGAAGAACTTCATCAAAAGAGTCCGATATATTTAGGTAGTAAAGAAGATGTACTTTTGGTGGAAAAATTCCTTAAAGAAGCTGAAGACGATAAGCACGATTAAAATTATTAAAAAGGGTAGCAGAAATGTCACCCTTTTATTTTTCCTAATTCTATGTTTAATATAGCAGCATGCTCTACCTGCAAGATCCTTTCCAGCTGCACCTTTAGTAATTAACAAAACTTCCGGCGGATCAACTTCGCTTGCAATTATTTTGCCAAGAAAAATTCTAATCTTAAACATAGAAAATTACTTCGGCATCTGGGAAGACAACTTAGTTGGTGCGAAGTATGGTTTTAATTTCTACTCTATTCGTAATTTCCTTGAACCCTGCACAATTGTATTTCGTCTAACAGACATGTTAATTTCAACAAGAATAAAGACTGAGGATACTTCCTCATGTTTCTCATCGCTTAAAAATCAGCAGTATTTTGGGGGTATCTTCTTTTTGTTGGAGTTAAATAACTAATATATGAATGAATTTCTAGGATAGCTCTATGATAAAAAACTACTTTAAAACCGGGATAAGGAATATAGCCAAACATAAAATGTTCTCGTTGTTAAATGTTATAGGTTTGGCAATTGGTATGTGTATTACCTTGCTTGTTATTGTTGTGCTGGAAAACGTAAGCCGTTTTGATGACTTTCAGCCAAACAAAGATAATATATACAGAGTTTATACAGAAGTGACAAATCTAGACGGAAATTCTATCTGGGCAAGCACTTTTTCGGAACTGGAAGATGAGCTGAATATTAATAAATCGATAGATGAAATTGTCAAAATCAATAGCGGTTTTAATGGATTAGTTATATATAATAACAAGGAAGTTACCTTTAACGGTTATTTAGCTGATTCTCATTTTTTTAGGGTTTTTAAGTATGAATTTTTATCAGGTAATCCGCATGAATCGCTGAACGAACCGTTTTCTGTTGTGCTGACTGAGAAAACCGCTCACAAATTATTTGGCGACTCAAATGCTTTTGGGAAAAGGATAACAACAGATTACGGCGACATGATGGTCCGAGGTGTTATTAAGGAAGCGCCGGGTAATTCGCATTTTTCATTTGATATGATAGGTTCTTATGCTACTCTAAATTCATTAAGGAATGCCGGAGAAATTGATACCAAAGGATGGGATTGGAATTCTAACAAATCCGAATACTTGTACCTGTTAATCAAAAATAAAGATTTTGTAAAATCTGTAGAAAATCAGTTGGATGCAATTGCTGCGAAGATTAATCCATTAAAAGAAAATGTTTCCTTTTCCTTCGGTTTACATGATATGAACGATATTATTTTGGGAGAGCAAGTTAATCGTCCTATTGGTCCATCATTCCCCTTGCTGGATTCATTAATTTTCTTAGCTGTTACTCTGCTGATTTTACTGCCCGCATGTTTTAACTATATTAATTTATCCATTGCCCGTTCACTTACTCGAGGAAAAGAAATCGGAGTCAGAAAAATTGTAGGGGGCAACAGGAAGCAGATCATTTTTCAATTTTTAATAGAAACGTTCATATTATCTTTAATAGCGTTGGTTGGTTCTATTCTTATAGTCTTTTTAATCAAAGATGAATTTATTACGATGCTGGCACCCGCATCACGATTAAAACAGATTAATTTTTCCGCGATAAGTTATTTTTTAGGAATAGTATTAACACTGATTACTTCAATTTTGGCTGGTATTGTGCCTTCCGTTTTCTTTTCCAAACTAAAACCTTTGGAGTTACTTACATCTAAATTTAAGCCTGGCGCATTTGGTGCATTTAGTGTACGCAAAATATTAATTGTGTTCCAATTTGCTTTGTCTGTAGGCTTTTTGATTGGGATAACTGCGGTCATCAAACAATATTATCATGTACTCAACACCGATATGGGTTTTAACAAGGAAAATGTTTTGGTTGTTCCTTTGGAAGATGTGAAATATTCTTTGTTCAAACAGGAATTTAGTTCTTTTGCTGAAGTAAATAATATTACTTTTTCTTCGCATATCCTGGGGTTGCAGGGCTCCTCAAAAACTATAATCAGGAAAGCTGGTGCCGTAGACTCGCTAAACGTCAGGGAAATTTTTGTGGATGAAGGATTTATAAGTAGTATGGGAATCAAGTTGTTAAAAGGCAAAGATTTTTCACAAAATATGCCTGCAAATGATGAATGGGTTGTGGTAAATCGCAAGTTTGAAAAGGATCTAGCTATATTAAACAGCAAACATCCTCAAGATGATATGATAATTACCAAAGAGGGTAGAACTGCATCCGTAATTGGTGTGGTGGAAAATTTTAACGCTTCTCCTATGAGTGGAAAAATTGAGCCTCTTATGCTAAGGTTTAACCCGGAAAAACTTAGATATGCTTTTCTTACTGTCCAATCGGATAACATTTCTGAAACATGTTCAAAACTAGAAGGAGCATGGGGTACATTATCCGAAACACCTAGCAAGTTTGAATTTCTTCATCACTATGTTGAAGATGCTTTCGACGTCTATAAAATTATGATTAAAGTCCTGGGCTTCCAGGGAGTCTTGGTGATGGTTATCTCATGTTTGGGATTATTAGGGATGGTAGTGTTCACAACAGAAAACCGGATAAAAGAAATAGGCTTAAGAAAAGTATTGGGTGCGTCGGAAAACGAACTTATCTGGTTAATGGCTAAAGGATTTATAAAACTTTTACTTATTTCGGCAATAATTGGGATTCCAATTTCCTACTTTTTGTTTGATTTTACTTTATCACAAGCGCAATACAATTATGCCGGTATAAACTACATTGAAATTACAGCTTCTTTATTGATGCTTTTTTTATTGGGAGGACTTACGATTTACTGGCAAACTAGGAAAGTTGCATCAATCAACCCGATAGAAAATTTAAGAAACGAATAAGAAAGGGAATTCTTTTTTAGAAAAGAGGACAAATGTCGTGATAGTAAATAGGGAGAAGCTGAAAAAGAGTGAAGTGGCTTTTTAACTCTCAACCTATCTTTAACAATTAGTTTCTATTTGTATTAATGTTTTATAGTTCTTAGTTTTGTTCTGATCTGATTCAATGCTTACAAATAATCCTCAGCAAATAATTTTATGAAGAATAAGCTCACAATCATATTAATAATCGCTTTTTCTTTTATCTGTTTAAACGCCCAGAGCCTTGAATTAAACAAATCCCCGATACTTGTTGAAATTCAAAATTTAACAATGGAAGACGGCTTGCCGAGCACAACCGTGGAAAGGGGTTTACAAGACAGTCGCGGATTTATGTGGTTCCCCACCAAGTATGGATTGGTTTATTATGATGGTAAAGAATTTGCTACTCTTACAAAAGTAAAAGGTAATCTTAGAAGCAACCACCCATTTTATATTGCTGAAGACTCTGAGGGAAGAATTTGGGTGAGGCATTCTTTGGGGACTGATGAATTAGATTTAGTAGATATCAAAACTCACAAAGTAACACCGGCGGAGGATAGTTTTCCCTCAATAAAAAATATTGAAGGTATCCCGGCACATGTTTTTGCAGATAGCAAAAAAGCGATTTACCTAACTACCGACAAAGGTTATTTGTATAAACTGGATAACAGCGGTGAATTCCTTTTGCTGTTCAAATCGGAATATGTTAACACGATATTGATGAACAGATTTTTCAGAGTTGG
>JANQIV010000204.1 GCA_028282005.1 Melioribacteraceae bacterium
AAATTGAATATAAAACCGGAACAAATCCCAATGTTATAAGTGTTGCGAAAAGTAATCCAATCATTATTGCTACAGCCATTGGTTCCCACATTAGTCCGCCACCCAAGTACAAAGGAATCAAACCAAATGTTGTTGTAAATGTTGTTAGCAAAATTGGCCTGAATCTTTGTAAACATGCCGTAATCACTGCATCTTGAGGTATTCTCCCGTAGTCAGTAATTTCAATATTTATTCTATCCAGCAATACTATTGCATTATTAATAACAATACCGGCTAGAGAAATAATTCCCAAAAATGCCATAAATCCAAAATAAGAATTAAATACGAGCAGACCAATAACAACGCCAATTATACCTAACGGAATCGTACTCAAAATTATAAATGTTTTTCTAAATGAATTGAACTGGACAATTAGCAGCATCAAGATTATAAAAGCTGATAATGGAAGATACTTAATTACTGCTCCCATGTTTTCATTTGTATTTTTTGCATCACCGCCAAATTCATAAACGTAACCTTCAGGCCAGTCTTGAGAAACTTCTTCAATCCAAGGAGTTATCTCAGCAGTAATAGCAGCAGCATTGCCACCTTCCTTTAATTGAGATGATACATTGATAGACCTCTCCAGATCTTTCCTTTTAATTTTTGCGTATTGCCATTCAGGGTGTATTGATGCAACTTGCAAAAACGGAACACTTTTTCCCGTGCTCTGCGAAAAAATATTCAGCGTTTCAATTGATCCTATAGTTTGCTGTTGGCTTGCTTCACTGCGCATAATTATAGGTATTGATTTATCATCTTCCCTAAACTCACCTGTTCTGATACCATTTAATACTGTTCTCAGTGATGTAGCAATATCATCATTTGAAATTCCGGCTGAAAGAGCATTATTTTGATCAACATCAATTACAAACTTTTTGATCTTCGGTCCCCAATCGTCTTTAACATTCTTGGTTCCGCTTATTTTCTTTAATTGTATTTTTATTGTCTCAGCAATACTTGTAAGTATTTCAGGTGAATCACCATTTACTTTAATTTCAACAGGCACACCGCCACCACCGGCACCCAAAAATCCAACAACTATTTCAGCATCAGGGAAACTGTTAAAACAAAATTCATCAAGCCTATTAATTACATACTGATTATCATCACCCGAAGAAGTATTGACAAGCATATGCGCATAACTCGGATTTGCTTCATCTTGAACGTAGCCCAAGTCATAAGATTCAGGACCTCTGCCAATAAAAGAAGACCAATCATTTACACCGATCAATCTTTCTTCATTTGTTTTTAAGGAATCGTTTATGAATTCTTCAATATCAGCAACTAAATCTTGCGTTCTCTCTATTTTAGTTCCCAATGGCAGATTTATATCAACTGTAATTAAATTTCTATCACTGTCGGGGAAAAACAAAAATGTAATAAACCCAAAACCAACCATTGAAAGAAAAAATAGAACTATTATGCTGGCAACAACCAAATACCGGTAGCTTAAAAAAGTTACAATTAATCGTTGATAATATTTTTTCATCCAATCAAAGAATTTATCCATTAGTGTTGGTTTGCCTTCGGAAGCAAGTTTAACTTTGAAAACCAAATAAGCAAGGAGTGTAATAATCGTCATAGAAACTAACCAGGAGGAAAGCAGTGCCAATGTAATTACAGAAAATAGGGGCCCAACAATATCACCCATAATAGATTCGGCAAGATAAAAAGAAAGAAAAGCTGCAGAAGTTGTTAAACTTGAAATAAGCAAAGGTATCGCTAACTCACCATATGAACTGATAGCAGCCTCTTTGCCGGACATCCCACCTTGCATTTTTACAATTATAGATTCCGCAACAACTATAGCATTATCAACCATCATCCCCAAAGCCATAATCAGTGCGGCTAAAGTAACCTGGTTAAGCCCTAAGTTTAGGGTACCCATTAACATCAAAGTCATTAAAGTAACTATCGGTATTAGAGATGCTACTACAAGCCCTGTGCGCAAACCAAGGAATATTAGCATTACCAACAATACTATTACAACTGCTTGAATAAGATTACTAAGAAAATCATTGATACTTTTTTGAACAAAGCTATCCAAAGAAGCTAACCTCTGAGCGTCCAAACCGACGGGTAAAATTTCCTGCCACTGAGCAACTATCTTATCAACTTCTCCACCAAGTTTTATAATATTAGCACCTTCCTTTAGCGATATAGAAAGTGAAATAGCAGGCTTGCCATTCACACGTACAACCGATTTAGGCGGATCCAAATATGCTTGTCTAATATTCGTAATATCACTTAAATGAATAAGAGAGCCGCCTTGACCAACAGGGATAAGGGTTTTACGAAGATCTTCCAGTGTATCAAAATTACCGGTGGGCTCTAAAATAATTCTACGATCTTCTAGATTTATTTGTCCACCGGATTTTAAAATGTTCGTGGAAGCAATTATGCTTTGTAATCTTCCTGCTGTTAAACCGTATTCTTTTAATCTTGTGTCATCAAATTCAACAAATACACGTTCTTCCTGTACACCGCCAAATTCTACTTTTGCAGCATCGTCTAATTTTATTAAATCATCACGCAGATCGTCCGCATACTCTTTCATTTCAGCATATGAAAAACCGTCACTGATTAATCCTACTTTAATACCAAAAACAACTCCAACATCATCATCATTTAAATCAGGTAAAACACCCTCCGGCAATTCTTCAATGTCGTCTAACTTTCTTCTTAGCTTATCCCAAACCGATTGTAACTTCTCAGGAGTAACTTCATCCTTCAATGTTACCGTTACTATTGACAAATCTGTTCGGGAAGTACTATTAATTTCTTTAACTTCCGGAATTTCTTGTACTTTCTTTTCAATTTTATCAGTAACTAATTGTTCAACCCTTTCAGGGCCTGCACCCCTAAACTCAGATACAATTGTAGCTACTCGTACTGTATAAGGCGGCATACTGTCGCGGGATAAAGAATTATATAAAACTAATCCCATCAACATTACAGTGAATAAAATTGAAAGTGAAATTCTGTTTTTCTCTATAGAAAATTTTGTGAGATTCATAAGCTCGTAATCTTTTGTTGATTGAAATTATTTTATTCTGATTTTTTGTCCGTCAAGCAATGATTGCAAACCAGCCGTAGCCACTTTCTGTCCTAATGATAATCCACCTAAAACTTCAAATCCTCTTGAAGTTAACTTGCCAACTTCAATATATCTTTTAACTGCTCTCGGATAATTATCGTCTTCTTCTTTTATTAGAAAAACAAAATTGCCGTCACCATCTTCACCCACTGCATTAGTAGGTACAACAAGCAGTTCTTCAATTGAATCGCTGCCAAAAGTAAAAATTACATTTGCCGACATCCCGGATTTCACATCGCTTGATGGATTATTTATTTTGATACGAACCGGGTATGTTGATGAAGCCGGATCAACTGAAGGTGATACTTCACCTACAATCCCTTGAAAACTTCTGTTATTAAGAGAAGGGAAAGTTACACGAACATTCATATCTCTTTGAACATTATTGATTACACTTTCAGGCAGTCCCAATGCTACCTCCATATCATCACCAACATTTAGTACCGCAATAGTTTGACCAGCCTGAACGTTCTCATTAATTTCAATCATGCGTGATGCAATCGTTCCGTTTGTTGGCGCCTTTAATACAGTGTAACTTAATTGCCTTCTTGCTAGCTCAAGAGAATTACTTACTTGATCAACGGTAGCTTGAGCTGATTCGTCTGCTGCTCGGGCAGCATCTAAATCACTTTTAGAAGCAGTTCTGTTCTCATAAAGTTGGCGAACTCTTTCATAATTATTCTTTGCATTAATTGCTTGTGATTGCGCTTGTGTAAGGGCCGCTTCAGCTTCCTGAACTTGTAACCTGTAATCCTTTGGATCAAGCTCTGCAAGTGTCTGCCCTCTTCTAACATTATCTCCAACTTTTACAGAAACTTTTTGCACGGTACCGGAGACTTTAAAACTAAGGTTTGTTGAAATGCCGGCCCGTGAGGTACCAGTAAAGGTACGTGTCTGCTCACCACCAATTACAAAGACTTCTCCGTATCTAACAGGCCTAATTACTTCTTCTTTCTTTTCTTCTTCGCCGCAAGAAATCAGCGCCATAATGCTTAGAAAGATTACTATTGAATTAATTATTTTTCGGGACATTTTTTTCTCCGATATTTATTAAAAATCTTTTTCTTGTAAACTCTTTTCGAAAAATTCGCTTAATCTTGTAAAGAAACCTGTTCTTTCTTCTTCTGTTGTTGAATAAATAAACCTGCCAAGGGCTCGCTGAGCGTTCATCATGTCAATCATAAAACTGTACTTTGCGTCAGCGGCAAATTGGTTCGCCACTAAAGCAGCATTCTGTGCATCAATCAAATCAACTATGGTAACAGCACCGCGTTGATAAGAATCAGCAACAAGATCAAAACTCTTAAGCGCAGCATCAGCCGCTAAGTTTGATTGCGCCATCCCGGCAAATGAGGCTCCGGCAGTGTGCAACGCTGATCTCACCCTTTGCTCTATAACATCTTTTAAAGCTTCTTTCTCAAGTTCGAGCCTTCTTAATTCGATTGAATTCTTTTGAATATTCGCATAGCGTGAACCGCCAAGGTATAAAGGCAGGCTAAAGTTAAGACTTGCGTTCCAGCTAAAATCTTTTGGTTCGCCGGCAATTGAGAAAGTACCCAGTCCGGGAATACTAACCGGCTCAACAGTAGAACCAACACCACCACGGTAAAAATTGTTGTTTAGCTGTCCTTGGAAAGTAATTTTAGGTAAAAAAAATACTCTCTTTGATGAAGATAAAACTCTTTGCTGGGCTTCAATAGCTTGGTCAATAATTTTCAATTCAGGCGAAATTCTGAAAGCTTCATCTACCATAAAAGTTCTAAAAATCTTGAAGTACCATTTATTATTAAAATAGGTAAACATTCTCTTATCACCAATAAACTGTATTAGTGTATCAATCTCATCGGACTCAGTACTGAATGATTCTTCGAGCGGCTTATTTAATAGTCTATTCAACTCGATCTCGGCTAAATTTCTATCGGAGCTTGCATCAATAACGGATTTTTTATTTGTAGCTATTTCACTTTCCCACCTATAAACTTCCGCCACACCGGAGATTCCAACATCTTCTCTGAATTTTGCAACTTCAAGGTTCTTTACCGAGACACTCAAGTTATCCCTTTGTATTCTCTCAAAATTTTTAGCCCTTAATATGTTCAAATAACCGATTGCAGCATTAAGAGTAATATCAAGCTTGGTCTGCAGCCTTTCATTTTCTTTTATTAACTGGGAGATTTTTTGAATATCGAGATTTGCCCAAACTTCTTCATTAAATATTATCTGTGTTAAAGTAGCCGTACCACTAAATGTTTTTTCCGGCTGTTGTCCTAAACTTGATTCTGCTCTATCTTTGTCAATCATTGTTCCTGTTGCAGAAACTTCCAACTGCGGAAGTAAGTTGGCAATGGCATTACGCACATCTTGTTTACCACTTAATACGTCCTCATCTTTAGCTTTTAAAGATAAATTTGAATTCAGTGCTTCCTTAATTGCTTCTATAAATGTGAGTAATTTAGGAGCTTTTTCTTTTTTGTCATTTATAATTTTCGCATCAGCCATAATCGACCAATCCGGATAAATATTCATATCAAGGGCAAGATTCATATTTATCACAAACTCTTCCTGTATTGGGAATTGTACAGGGACTTTGGACGGGTTTTCTCCAAGTAAAATTCTTTGAAGATTCAAAGCCATACGCCTGGCAATTCTAGGAAAAAACTCTTTTGCGGTTACACCAGCTACCGCACCCAAATTTACAAAGTCGTCATTGATATCAAATAATGTAAAAATGGGGATCCCTTTAGCCCTAATTTTTGCGTAAAGCTCAGCAGTTTTAGAATAAGGTATATGCATTAAAGGGAAAGAAATTACTGCTTCGGCATTTGGAGGAATTTTAGAAAAGGTTTCTTCAACGTCGTCACTTACCGGAACTGCGTCCAGTGTACAATTTGGAAGCTCTATATAACGAGGGAATAAATCTTCTCTATTTGAAAAGGTTGGTTCGTTAATGCTAACTTCATTTTCAAGGTAAACAGCAAAATCAAACTGGTACAACTGATGCAATGTTTGAATGTTCTTTGCTAAATCACTAAAGAAAGTAATATAGTTAAGATTATTTACCCCACTAGTTCCATTATCATAAGGCATACCGTGTAATTCTGAATTTACTGCAAATGGAGCAATTACCGGTTTGGAAAGTTCATCATAAAAAACCGCCATTCGTGAAACAATTTCTCCGAATGTAATTACGAGATCAATACTTGAATCTGCTAACATCGATTCAAAACTATTTTTCATTAATTCGATATCCCATTTGCAGTCAACTGTTTTCACGTAATTAATTTTGAATTCATTTCTAAGCAGTTCACCAATTTCATTTTCAAAGATCTCCCAAGTCTGATCCATTTTTTCCCACGGACCATCCATGACAATACCAATATTTACTTTAGGATTATTTGTAGATTCTTGAGCTGAAAGAAATGTAAAAATAGCTATCCATAGAAATGCTGAGATTTTCTTTAACATCACTTACCTATATTTTCTTAAAACAAAATTAAAAGTAGAAAGGAATCTAATTGTGCCTCAATGATAAAAGATAATTTAATAAAAAAAGCAAATCAAGTTTTTGAAATTATGTTTAAATAAAATGTAATTGACGATAAATAGAAAAAATTATTTCATCCAAAATAAACTATCAAAATTTGACTCTTAACAATTTTTTAACATCATTTGGGAGCTGTAAAAATCATAAATGAGAAAATAATGAATAAGAAATATTTCAAAGAATCAACAATATTAATTTTTTTTCTTTTTAGTACAATTATTTCTGCGCAAAAAATAAAATTTGAAGGGTATGGAGCGACAGGGTTTAGATTTTTTGACAGGGATATTCTAAACGGGTACAATCAGGAGACTTTTTACGAAGGTAAATTGCAAACTGAACTAAAGTACAATGATGAAATTGAAGCCCAACTGGATTTTCGTGGCAACTCTGTAGGCAATAGTGCAGAGTTCAGAGAATTCTCAATCAAATTTGAATACTTCGAAACACTCACAATAAAAGTGGGAAACATTAAGAGGCCTTTTGGTTATGAGTATTTGATAAACAGAGAAAAACTTCACACCACTGAGAGAAACAATCTTTACAACAGAATTGAAAAATTAGGTTACGGCGGAAGAAGTGTAGGCATAATGGGTTATCACAAATATTCTAAGAAAAAAGCTGACTTCCCCTATTCTTACTATGTCTCTATTTTTAAAAACAATAATTTAGCTCAGGGAGTGGCTGCTCGCTTTGTTTATCATACCGGTATTTTATCCTATGGAATAAGCTATATGTTTCAAGATCATGGGGGTGATGAACCAATTACTGCGCAAGGATTTGAAGCAGATTTAACCTATGAAGACGGTAAGTTTTTAACTAATCTTGAAGCGTTCTATTTTCAAGACAAAGATGAAGGCGTTCGCCAGAGGCTTATTGGCGGTGACGAAACTGTTTACGGAATGGGTG
Source organism: Melioribacteraceae bacterium (assembly GCA_028282005.1). Taxonomy (GTDB): domain Bacteria; phylum Bacteroidota; class Ignavibacteria; order Ignavibacteriales; family Melioribacteraceae; genus JANQIV01. The sequence continues at coordinate 7,590 of JANQIV010000204.1, forward strand.
CAAAAATGATGTCAAAATTAAGATTTGACATTGACGGTGAAGTTTTGAAATCAATTGACCCTGTTTTATTACTGAGCTATTATTTACCGAACACAGATGTTTCTGATGCAAACCAAATTCAATCGCTAATTGGTGCAAATTTCTATTTAGATAAAGACGTGAGAATCAGTTTAAATGCGGATGTGAGATTTACTAAAAATCAATTTAGTGATGAGTATTCAACAAAAGAATCACGAGGGGTAGTTGAGTTGATGGTGAGGTTTTAAATGAAGAGGATTCTTTTTATCCCACTATTTTTATTAATGATTAGCTGCAATGATGTAATGCTAAATCAATCAGAAGAATTGACTGATGTGCCGGTGATGGAGTTTATTATTAATGAAGAACTCTATTCAAAGTTAATTAACGGGAGACTGTTTGATACTGAAGTCACGATTCAATTAGCTTTTGAAGGTAAAATGTATGAAGCAAAGTTAGAGGCATCTGGTGCCGGTTCAAGGTATAATCCGAGATGGTCTTATGAAGTTGAATTAGAAGACAGTGAAATATACGGGCTCTCGGTTTTTAACCTCAGCTCACAAAATTTTGATCCGGTTATGCTTAATACGACTATTACAGCAAACTATTATGAAATGCTGGGATTGCCGACTTTTTTTAACACACATGTTTTCTTAAAAATAAATAATGAAGATAAATCGCTTTTAGTTTTAACTGAAGAAATTGACGAAGGCTATTTTGAAAGAAGGCAAAAAGAAGTTTATGAATTAATGAAAGTAGAGTTCGGTTCGAAATTTACTTTTCGGGAAGGAGCATTTCACCCACAATTTCATTTCGATAAAGAAATACCGGAAGATGATAACTACAATAACTTAGTCGAATTTATCAATGCTATTGATACAAGCAGCAATGAAAATCTTATAGTCAGTCTTGGAAAATTCTTGGATATTGAAAATTACATAAAATATCATGTAGCAACTTCAATTTTAAATAATGATGACTCCTTCACCAATAATTTTTTTTTAATGAAAGAAACTCCCAGTTCAACTTACCAAGTTATTCCGTGGGACTTTGATAAAAGCTTCAGCCGAATTAATGATGTTGGATTCGGAGGCGAAAACGCGATTGTAAAAAAGATATTTAAGAATGAGGAGACTTTTAATCTTTATAAAAATGAAGTGATAAACCAGCTTACAAATAATTATACTATTGAAAATCTCTTCCCAATAATTGACAATACCACAAACCAAATTAGACAAGCTTATGGTATTGACAAATATCTTGGCGATCGTTATAATTTTGATGAAGAAATTTTGTTATTAAAAGACTATATTACAAACAGAAGGGCAAAGCTTATAGAAAATCTTGACGATCTAACACAAGACTATTTCAATTAATGATTTCATATAAATTATTACTTTTCCTATTTCTGACATTTAAATCTTTTCTGTACTGCCAAACATTGAGCAGGCAAACAGAACTTGCCCAGACATTCAACAATGTTGTTGGCGGACTACAAGATGCAATTGAATGGTATGATCTGCCAATTGCTATAGCATTTTATAATAGAGATCAAATTAGCAAAAATAATATTGGTGACAGGATTGTATTTCATCCTTCATCTTTTGAGAGAAGTTTATCAAATTCAATGGGGGATAAAAACAATACTACTTTAGGCAGCATGGATAAAGATATTCTTCCCGGAATCGTTTTTTATAGCCGTTTATCTGCCAATTTGTTTATGGATTTATTCACAGATGAAAATGTAAATAAAAATAATTACAGAGATATTTTCCTTTTTAGAAAATCACTTATCTATACTTACACATTAACCGAATATATAAAAAGCTTCGTATTTAGGGAAAGACCGAATGGAGCCGATGCAAGAAGTTTTATTAGCGGACATACATCCACTACTTTCGCAGCTGCTACTTATCTTTATTTAGAACTTGATGATTTTTTTGATCGTTGGGACGTAACAAAAACAAACGATGATTTGCGTAGTCTATTAAAGATAAGTTCAACATCAATTTTATATGGCTGGGCAGGTTTTGTTGGATACAGCAGACTTAGAGATAAAAAACATTATTTAACGGACGTTATTTCCGGAGCTATCGTCGGCTCGCTAGTTTCATATCTTGTTTATTCGATTTATAAAGAAGAAGAACCCGGACTCTTTAATAAGTTCAATTTGATTTCATCTGGCAACGAAGAAGTAGCCCTCTCTTTTAGATTAGGATTATAAAAAAACCCGGTCTCTTGACCGGGCTTTCGTTAAGGGGTAACATAAGAACAACTATTCTTCTATGAATCTTCCGTTATCTTCAACGGAGTATGAGGAATTTCCTTCACTTAATTGATTTCCGGCATAGCCGTTAAGTTTGAACTGACCAACAGCTTCTTGAAGATTGTTAGTTAAGCTGTAAAGGTCTTCAGCCGCTCTACTTATTTGTTGTGTTCCTTGAGCAGACTGATGAGTAACATTATTTATTGCTTCAACGTTTTTACTTATCGACTCTGAAGTAGCTGCTTGTTGTTCACTGGCTACAGCTAATTGAGTAATAATTTCACTTACTCTATCAGAGTTGTCAATAATTTCGTTTAATGAATTACCTGCTTTTTGTGCAAGTTCTTTACCTTTTTCAACTTCTCTAGTTCCTTCTTCAATTGCTTCAACTGCACCGTTTGTATCTCTTTGAATTTGCTTAATCATTATTTCAATTTCTTTAGTAGCTTTAGTAGTTCTTTCGGCTAATTTTCTCACTTCGTCGGCAACCACTGCAAAACCACGTCCTTGCTCACCTGCACGTGCAGCTTCAATTGCAGCATTCAAAGCAAGTAAGTTTGTTTGTTCCGCTATGTCGTTAATTACTTTAATTATCTCGCCGATCTGGTCACTGCTCTTACCTAGCTCTTGAATTGTTTTTGCAGATTCAACAACTATATCAGCAATTCTATTAATACCAGTAATTGTTTCAACAACTACATCACCGCCTTCTTTAGCTTTTTCGCCAGCAGCTTTAGCTACTTCTGCAGCATCATTAGCATTCTTTGTACTTTCAATAATTGTTTTAGTCATTTCTTCTATTGAACCGGCAACTTCTGTTGTTTGTGAACTTTGTTCGGAGGCTCCGGCTGCCATTTCTTCTGTACTTGAAGATATTTGTGCAGCAGAACTAATCAATTCGTTTGAGCTTTCAGACACTTGCCCAATTACTCCGCTCAATGATGAAATTACTTTATTCACATTTTCTTTTATTTGTAAGTAATCACCTTTGTAATCGCCTTCCATATATTTGGTGAAATTACCTTGGGCCATTGTATTTAATACATCACTTGCTTCGTTAATTGGAGCAACAGTTGCGTCAAGAATTGAGTTAACACCTTCAATAATTCTTCTCCAACCGCCGGAGAATTTACTTACATCACCTCTAACACTTAAATCACCTTGTCTGTTAGCTTCGATTAATTTTTCTGCTTCGGCAAGTACGTCTTCAATTGCTTCAACTTCTTTGTTGAAAGATAAAGCTAGTTCATCTGCATCAGAAGCTGCTTCAACTCTCTCTAACTCGCCGTTCGCTATTTTCTGTGCTGCCTCAACTTTTTCTTTCTGAGCATCACGTAATTTTCTTAATGTATTTGCTAATTCTCCAAATTCATCGTTTGTAGTAATTTCCAAACTTTGATTAAAATTACCCAATGCAAATCCGTCAACAACATCTTGGAATTTTTTGATTGGTTTGGAAATTTTAGGAGCCAGCCAAAAAGCACAAAGTAAGAAAACAGATGTACCAGCCAACATTCCGATTAATATCCAAACTTTTGAGGCTGCAACATTATCATTTACTTCTTCATCAATTTCTACAGCACGATCATTGAGTGATAAGAGTACCACACTAAATTTTTCATTCATTTGCTGACCCACTTCAGCACCTGAACTTGTAGCAATAATAGCTCCCATTTCATAATTTTGAGTAACAGCCGCACTCACAATTGCATCAGCAACAATTTCTTTGTAATCTTTCCAGATTCCAGCGATCTCCTCAATGGTTGTTGCAATCTCTTCATTAAACTGCATTCCTTTGAGTTCTTCAATATTGGAATCTACCTCTCCTTTCATTTTTTCAAATTCTCTCATATTATCTTCAAATTCACTAGAAAATTCTTCCATAGAGAATTTTAGCATAATGAATTGAATTTTTTGAAAGTCAGTATAGACACTATTAATTTTTTCTTCAGGCTCAATTAAATCTTCGAAGATAGAATTTTTAACATCTTCAAAGCTGCTGATTTGTAGAAAATCATTGAATGCAATAGCACCTGAAATTGCTGCAATCAACAAAAATCCTAATTGGACTTTGTGAGCAAACTTAAGTTTGAAGTTCGCAAGACTATTTTTCATTTTATTTGCCTGCATTATAACACCACTCTTTTATTTTATTATTTTTATTACAATTTGAAGACAATAGCTAAAGACAATTTTACTTTAACCGGTTGTCCTTTATTAATTCCCGGGGAAAACTTTGCTTTTTTAATTGCATCTGTAGCTGCTTCGTCACAACCCGCTCCGATTCCTTTTATAACTTTTACATCATCTACAGAACCGCTTTCATTTATGAACGCTAGAACATAAACTTTGCCTTCAACTTTGGCATCAAGTGCTAATCTAGGATAAGTAACGTTTTTATAAATCGCTTTCAATCCACCATCAGGAGCCGGCATTTTTTCGGCAAAAGCTAAATAAGTATCCCCACCATTACCTTTTTCAGCATTTAACACAGTCGAAAACATAAGAATCGAAACTACGACAAATAATGAGCATAAATAATGAAATCCCTTCATTACAGAAACCTCCATGTTAAAATTTTTTTGTTTTTTCTATGTTACCAAATAGAACATTTTATTTACAATAACATTATCGTAGTGGAAATGAAAAAGTTGAGAATTTATTCAATAATAAATCTCAGTTGGGAAAGTATATTTTGAGGAAGTTACTTATTTAACTAATTTACTAATAGCCTTGAATTCCTGAGTACCGCAAACCTCCAAAACTTCAAATAAAATAGACTCAGTGGAGGTTATTTCTGCACCATTTGCCTGCATTCTGTTAAGTGCTAAATCGTAATCCATTTTTCTCCGGGAGGTGACAGCATCAGCCGCTACGTCAACTTGGAAACCGTTTGAAATTAAATCCAATACTGTTTGCTGCACACAAACGTGAGATTCAATGCCGCATACAATAACTTGACTTATGTTGTTATTTATTAGTTCCTTAAATAATTCTCCGGCACCTGAACAGCTAAATGTCATTTTTTGAACTGCGTCAGAGTTTAATTCTTCTTTTAACTCCTGAACAGTTTCGCCCAAACCTTTCGGATATTGTTCGGTATAATAAATTGGTATGCTAAGGATTTTCATCCCTTTTATTAATTTTAGAGTGTTTTCAATTAGTAACTCTTTATTTCTCATTACATTAATTATTCTACTTTGAATATCTATAATTAATAGTGCGCATTTTTCTCTTTTCAAAATTTTCGGATTTCTCATTGTGTTTTCCATTATTGCTCCTTTTTAATAAATCGGGTCCATTCCGTACTTGCCGCAAGCGTACATCATTAATAAAGATGTAACATCAATTAATGCTTGTTTTTCTTTATTTAATGGGATAATTAAATCATAAACGTTTGCTACAAATTTCATGTTGTGTAAAATATTTTTTATTTCAGCATAAGACGGTAAACCATGCCAGTTTGCAATTTTGCTTACCAGATTTTTTTCATTCCTTCTCAAAAACTCTGAAAAAGTAATGTAGTTAGTTGATAATTTTTTCCGAGAATTACAAATAGCAGTTAAATCATTAAAATATTGATTCCACTTTATAGCCAACAACTCATTCTTTTTATACATCAGTTCTTTCGCATCTTTTAATTTAAGAGCTGCCTGATTCTGCCTTTTGAATTTAGGACAAAGCGCATATCCATCGTAGCTTCTCATTTTTTCATCTTCGTCATAAAACTTCCAATATTTTAAAAGTTGAGATTTGCTCTTTATCTGAATTACTTTATCCATCTCACTATCAACAACTATATATTTTCCTTTTGAGTGATTAATAACGGTAACCCAATGCTCCCAATTTTTCACACTTAAAATACAAGGATTGCCGGCTTCAAGTTCTCGATTCAATAATTTGCGGGCTTTCTCCGGATCAATCGAATGAAAATATTTCATTTTGCATTTGAATCTTTGCGCTGCTTTAGAGAGCCCAATTTCATCAGTACCAGCCCACCATGTGCTGCCAGCTATTATTCCAATTTGATCTTCATTTTTGAAAACACCAAGCATAACCAAAGCATACTTTAGGGCGAAAGGTCCACACTGATATTTATTTGGTTGGGGATAAAAACTCATAAATTGCTATTGTTAAACGAAGTACAAAAATATAAAAAACATTGCTTTGTTTTTAAACAAAAACCGTTAATATTGACTTAATATGTCACAAACTCTCTTATCACCACCGTTTCTGTGAAAAAACTTTTTATTTATACCACTCCGATTATTAATTAAGTTTTCTTTGCCTATTGAATTTATTACGGATTTTTCAAGATCCTCTAAATGCTCTTTTCTAGCCAAAGCATAAGTAAAATGAAAATTATCTACCATAAACTTTAAGGAAGATTTTAATAATTTATTAGAATTATCCATGAACTTTATAATATTTGAAGGACTATCTGGACAATAAAGATAGTCATTTTTTTTGTGCTCTTTGAAATTAACAAAATGCTTGGGTTGGTAAATATTTGCTCCTCCACCATTTAAAGTATAAAGATGCTGTCCCAATCGCCACCATACACTTAGAGCTTTCCCTACATAATAAGGAATAAAATCATCTTCACCATAAAATCCCCAAATATAAATACCAGGTTGATTTGATTTTTTTGAAAGATTTTTATAATAATTTATTTCTTGCCAATTTAACGTAATTTCGTTCATATTTTATTTTCACTTTCTTTTGACTAATAAGTCATTTATCTTAAAAATTGGTAAAGAATATTCCCTCCCTTTATAAGAGAATGAAATAGTGTTATTTTCCGAATCATAATTACGCAAAATGATACTACGGTAATAATACTTTACTGAGCTCAAACTACCAATAAACCCTTCATCTAAATGGGTTTTTAAAATAATTTCTTTACCTAAATAATTTTTGAGTTGACTAGTTTTAATTGATTTAAAATCTTTTTCGTCTACCATTTTTTTCTTTGTTGATATTTTTTATTATTAAAGACATCAACTTAAACTAATTAATTTTTACATCTTTTGCTAAACGAATTATTAGAGTTTTTCAATAAAATATTTGAGTTAATTTAATTACTTTTGTTTTTCCCAATAATATTACTGAAATATGAAAGTAGCTGTAATTTACAATGAAGCCTACCCAGAAATAGAAAATCAATATCAGACAGAAATTCCCAAAAACCTAAATTTTAAGCCATATTTTGATTTAGATGAAAGTGACCCAATAGCAGAATATGAAGCAATTGCAGAAGATTTAAGGAAAACCGGTTTTGAAGCCTATATTTTAAATATACTTGACGATATGAATATTTTTCTGGATGATTTCGAAAAAAATAAGCCGGATGTTGTTTTTAATTTTGTTGAAATTTACAAAGATATTGCTGAATTGGAAATGAGCTTTGCAGGATTACTTGAATTACTAAAGGTACCGTATACCGGTGCCCCTCCAATTACTTTAGGAACATGCCAGGACAAAACTCTTACAAAGAGGATTTTAAGTCAAAACGGGATAAATACGCCAAAATTCAGATTCATTGAAAAAGAAAAGAAAACTTACAGACTCGGGCTAAATTATCCATTGATTGTAAAACCTTCACTTGAAGATGCAAGTGTCGGTATTGAAAATGAGTCTGTTGTATCAAATCATAAAGCTCTAAAGCAAAGGATTGAACACATTTTAAATGAATATAGACAACCTGCTTTGGTTGAAGAGTTTATTGACGGACGAGAATTAAACATTGCAATTTTGGGAGATCAAAAACCAAAAGCTCTGCCGATAAGTGAAATTGATTTCTCCAAAATGCCTGACCACCTTTACAACATCGTAAGCTATCAGGCAAAGTGGGACCCATTGCACGAATCATATCATAAAACAATTCCAAAATGTCCTGCAAAATTACCTAAAAAGGTTGAAGCTAAAGCTAAGGAAATTGCACTTTCTGCTTTCAAAATTATTGGCTGCCGGGACTATGCCCGTGTGGATATGAGGCTTTCAAAAGACAACGAACTATTCGTACTTGAGGTAAATCCGAATCCTGATTTAACAGAAGATGCCGGATTTATGCGTTCAGCAAGACAAGCAGGTTACTCATATAGACGGACTTTGAAAACTATAATAGAATTAGCGGCAAAGAGAGGCAAAACAATTTAGTAAAAAAGGCAGCCATTAAATATAGCTGCCTTTAAAATAGATTTTATTTGATTTCTTCAAAATATTTTAACCCATAATCAACTTCATAGGACGGCATCTTATCTTTCGGATTATCGCCTTTCAAATAGTACTCAAACCAATTCAAAGTCCGCAAATGGTAATCTAGTCTTCCGGTATTCTTTTTATTGCCGTGTTCTTCTCCAGGATACCAAACTAAACGAACAGGTGCTTTTCCTCTTAATTTAAATGAGCGATACATCTCAAGGCTTTGGGCAGGATGAACTCTCGGATCTTTTGTTCCGTGCAAAATAAGTAAAGGAGTATTCATTTGTTCAGAATATTTAACCGGACTTCTGTCATAAAGATCCATAGGATTTTCATTAGGCCAAAATCCCCAATGCACTAAATAAGATTCCCAAGGAATATCAGTGGTATTTCTTTTTGAAAGATTATTACCGACACCAACAAAACTAACTGCAGCAGCAAAATGCTCTGTATGTTTACTCGCTCCCCAAGCAGAGAAATAACCACCATAAGAGCCTCCGCCAATACCGACACGGTTTTTATCTACATAACCTTTTTCTACAAGATAATTAATGCCGTCAATAACATCATCAAATTCCCTGCCGCCTGCATCAGCATATCCCATCATAGTAAAATCATAGCCTCTTCCGGAACCGGCTCTGTAATTTGGCATAAATACAAAAAATCCTTTAGCAGCAGCAGATTGTCCCCACCTGTTATAAGCTGTATTCCATCCATAGCTATTAGTTGCTTCAGGTCCACCATGAACATAGATTATCATTGGATACTTTTTACCTTCTTCATAGTTAAGCGGATAAAAAAGTAATCCTTCTATTTGTAATCCGTCAGAAGCAGGATATTCAATCACTTTTTGCTTTGCTAATTTTACATCTTTAAGCCATTCATTGTGGAAAGTATTTCTAACAACTTTTCCTTCTGAAAGATCAAAAGTATATAATTCATCTGGGTGACTTGGAGTTTCACCTTGAAAAACTATTTTATCACTTGACTTCGAGATTTCCTTAAAAACAACTTCACCATGTTTTACAAGTAACTCACTCTCATCGCTTCCAACTTTTTGTTTCCTCAAAGTTGTGTGCACCCCTTCTTCAGAAACCAATAGAAAGTTTTCGTTATCCAACCAATTTACATCTGTAACTGAACCAAGAAATTTTTCAGAGTAATTTTTTAATTCAGTAAATTTTTTAATATTGGGAACTTCGACCACAAACAAGCTTCCGTCAACAGCATCATTTTTATCTTTACCGGAAATAAATACTAAATGTTTACCATCCGGACTCCAAGAAAAATTTCCGAGCTTTCCAGGATTCTCTATTAATTTAGTCATCTTTTTTGCCGCTACATCAATAATATGGAGTCGCGTAAACATGTACTTATGATCAACTAAATTTTGAGGAGCAACAGCAGCTGCAATTGATTTTCCATCATGGCTCCATTCAAAATTAAATACTGCCCCACTTTCATTTAAAATTTCAGTATTTCCGGTTTCCTTATCCATCAAGTATAGATTTCTATCCGGGATATGCTCTTCAAAAATTTCCTGATCAAAGCCCATCTTGCGAAAATCTGATTTTGGTAAAAATTCTTCTGCGATATAAGCCACTTTGTTTTGCTTCGGGTGCCAGGCAAATTGAAGAACTTTAGTTTTTGAATCAGTTAATCTTATTATTTCTTTTCCATCAAGTGATACTAAATAAATTTGGTGTTTTTTGTCACCTTTCAACTTTGCGGTAAACGAAACATATTTTGATTTAGCTGTCCAGCCAATTTTCTCGACAAAAACCTCACCGGTAATTAATGGTTTAATAGAATTATCTTCATAACTATAAAGATATAATTCCTCAAAATTTTTTCCCGACTTACCTTCGTACATTCTAGGCACATCCAATGTGAAGGCAGCATATTTGCCGTCAGGAGAGATTTCCGTTTGATCAACAGCTTTTGTTCTAAAAACATCATGCGAATTAAATTGTTTTTCTTGTGCAGTGCTTATTCCCCCCAAAACTACTAACAGAATAATCACTTTTTTCAACATAATTTAGACCCTTTCAGTTAATTGAGATGATATAGAAATGTTTGGTGTGAAAACATTTATTAATTAACAATTAGTTCCTGATATAAATCAAAAAATAACTTATTTATATATTTTCAACAAGATCGAGCTTTTGTTAAAACAATTTATTATTCTTTAATAACTCGATCACATCAAGCAAATTATCTGCTTCATAAGTTGGTTTGTTTTCACTTTCTGTTGGGTAAGGTTTTGAGGTTTTCCCAGTGTAAATTAAAATGGATTTAGCTCCGAGATCATTTGCGCCTTTTATATCAGTTTCCAAATCATCACCAAGCATTATAAATTTAGCACCTGGCTTGAATCCGATTCTCTTGAGTCCGGTATTAAAATAAATTGGAGAAGGTTTTCCGATGAGAGTTGCTTCTTTGTTTGTTGAATACTCAATCGCTTTTATAAATGCCCCCGCATCAAGCAGCAATCCGTCTTCAGGAGTTTTCCAAAATTTATTTTTCTGCATGGCGACAAAGTCAGCACCGTCCCTTACTTTTCTAAAAATATCGTTCAGAATTTCATACGTCCAGCCTTTGCCTATATCGCCAACAATAACTGCTTCCGGATTTTCAAAATCAAGCATTTCAGAAAACATATTTTTAACCAACTCAGAGCAATAAACTGCAACTCTTTTGTATCGAGATTTTGAATAAAGATAAGTTGCATCTGAAGCCGTTATTAAAGGAATTGGTAATTCGATTTTAAGGTTGTCAAAGTATTTTTTAATTTCTGCTGCATTCAGCATTGTTGTATTACTGATAACACAAGCTGGCCTTCTTGAATTTTTCAAATATTCCAAAAATTCTCTTAAATTTTCCGCTGGTTGGTTGCCGATTCTCAAAACGCCGTCTAGGTCAATTAATAATGGAAGCATATTCTGTAAATTTTTTTTCGAAAATATAAAAAATCCGTTTAAATTTTCCTTGTGTATCGTTTTTATTTAGACTAAGTTTAAATAGAACATTAAAAAATTGTTAGATTTTTCGATAGTAACTTAGTTATAAATAGGATTTGGATATGCTAAATAGACTTGAAAATCTACCCACTCACAAAAGAGGAAGAATAGTTAAAGTTGACGGCGGAAACGGTGCGCTTAGCAATTTTGAAAGTTTGGGATTAGAAATTGGCGATGAGGTTGAAGTAACGGGTAAATTCCCACATAATGGTGCGATTCCTTTAAGAAAAGAAAATGAAGATTTGTCAATCGGAAAAGGATTGGCTTCAAAAATTATTATTGATACTGATGAAGAGATAATTATCAGTTTGGACAAAGCAAAGGTCGGGGACCAGCTTAAAGTTGTGAAAGTTAAATCAGATGGTGAGATTAGAAGAAGATTGCTGGATATGGGACTTGTAAAAGATGCAGAGTTGGAAATAGTGCGATCAGCTCCATTGGGAGATCCGATTGAAGTAATGCTAAATGGATTTAATTTATCACTACGATTGAAAGAAGCAGAAGGAATTTTTGTGAAGTTTGTTGATTTAAACCAGGAAGCTAATAGAAACGGCTGGTATAAGTAAGAAAGTTTTTGATGAATACAGATAAAGAAATTCTTGTCGCATTAGCCGGAAATCCAAACAGCGGCAAGACCTCAATTTTTAATAGCCTAGTTGGTGCAAATCAAAAAGTTGGAAACTTCTCTGGTGTAACTGTTGAAAAATATTCTGGTAAAAAAGAATACAATGGTTATACAATTACATTTGTTGATCTTCCTGGAACTTACAGCTTAACAGCCTACTCTCCTGAAGAAGTAGTTGCCAGAAATTTTATAATTGAAGAAAAACCTGATCTAATTGTAAATGTTGTTGATTCAACAAATCTTGAAAGAAATCTCTTTCTTACAACTCAATTGATGGATCTTGAATGCAAAATGATTGTTGCACTCAATATGTCAGATGAAATTGAGAGAAAAAATATTTCGATTGATACTAACCAATTGAATAGATTACTGGGTGCGCCGACAGTTCAAACATCGGCTGCAAAGAAAACCGGGATAGACGAGCTTTTAGATAAAATTATAAAAATTAAAAAAGGTGAGCTCGAAACTAACACTCACAAATTATTTTATTCTGACAATCTCGAAGAGCAAATCGAGAAAATTAAACAGACTATTGATTCAAGTAAGCATTTGAATGGAAAGTACAATGCACGATGGCTTTCAATAAAGCTTCTTGAGAATGATAAAATTGTATACAACTTAATGAGAGAAAATCCGGTTTGGATAAAGATAAATCCGATATTATCCGAAGCGATTACGAGATTTGAAAATAAGTTTGATTCAGAACCGGAAATGCTTTTAACTGAAGAGAGATATTCTCTTATCCGCGGAGCAATAAAAGAAACAGTTACATATCCCCCGAAAAAGAAAAAGTCGAAAACTGAATTTGTTGATTCGATTTTAATAAATAGAATTACCGGCTTACCAATCTTTCTGTTTTTTATGTGGAGTATTTTTCAATTAACGTTTACATTGGGTGATTACCCAATGGGACTAATTGAAGATTTGTTTGCTTTTCTCGGTGATTCTGCCGCCGCACTGATTTCTAATCCAACTGCTCAATCGATTGTTGTTGATGGAATTATTGCCGGTGTTGGCGGAGTTCTTGTTTTTCTACCAAACATTTTGATTTTGTTTTTATGTCTATCAATAATGGAAGGTACCGGTTATATGGCTCGTGCTGCTTTCGTTGTTGATAAAATTATGCACAAGTTTGGATTACACGGTAAATCATTCATCCCAATGATAACAGGTTTCGGTTGCTCGGTTCCAGCATTTATGGCAACGCGTACACTTAAAAGTGAAAGCGATAGAATTACTACTATGCTAATAATTCCATTTATGAGTTGTAGTGCAAAATTCCCGGTTTATGTTTTGATAACAGGTGCGTTCTTTGCAACTAAAACTGCAGGTAATGTTTTATTCGGTATTTATATTTTCGGTGTTGGTATAGCGTTACTTTCAGCAAAGCTTTTTAAGAAAACCATTTTTGATGATGAGTCTGAACCTTTTGTAATGGAGCTTCCACCTTACAGGGTGCCGACATTGAAGACTCTAATAATGCAGATGTGGTTTAAAGCTGCTCTGTATTTAAGAAAAGCTGGGACTATAATTTTATTTGCTTCAGTACTAATCTGGATTTCAACAAACTATCCGGCTAATGAAGAAGTTGCACAGCAGTACGATAATCAAATTGCAGAAGTTCAATCAAATAATCAATTGAGTGATGAAGCAAAAGAAGAACAAATAGCAGTAATTGAAAATAACAAATTAAAATCTAAGCTTGAGTATTCAGCAGCAGGCTACATCGGAAAATTTGTTGAGCCTTTTTTTGCACCTCTTGGTTTTGATTGGCGTTTGAGCATTTCATTAATAAATGGTTTTGCTGCCAAAGAAATTGTTGTTTCAACTATGGCAACAATTTACGCACTTGGCGATGCCGATGAAAGCTCGTCTGCGCTGCGGGCAAGTTTAAGTAATGATCCTAGTTACACAGTAGCAACTGCATTAGCTTTAATGATTTTTGTATTACTTTACATTCCTTGTTTTGCAGCAACGGTTGTTTTTCATAAAGAATCTGGTAAGTGGAAATGGACTTTGCTTTACGGAACTTATTCGGTTGTAATAGCTTGGGTAATGGCTTTTATTGTTTATAATATTTCTTCGTTATTTTTATAATTCTCACTTCCGAATTAATTCATTTAAATGATTTTTTATTATTTCAATTTTACCGAAATTAGTGAAAAGTTTTCGAGGGAAATTTGAAAAGTATTCTGATAAAAATTAAAGACTGGTTTCTCGGCAAAAATGATTCCGGCAAGTTCGGCACTTTCGGCGGTGTTTTCACACCGGATGTTTTAACTATTCTCGGCGTGATAATGTATCTTCGCCTTGGCTGGGTAGTTGGTAATGCCGGGCTGCTTGGTGCAATTGCGATAATCTTAATGGCAAAAGTAATTACGATCTGCACTGGACTTTCAATGTCTTCGATTATTACAAATATTAAAATCGGTGCTGGCGGAGCTTATTCAATTATATCAAAGTCATTGGGACTTGAAGCAGGCGGGAGTATTGGTATTCCGTTTTATGTTTCGCAGACTCTGTCAGCCGCGCTTTACATTGTTGGTTTCACAGAAGGCTGGCTTACAATTTTCCCTACTCACGATCCTGCAATTGTGGGTGTTGTAATTTGGATTGTGTTAATGACAATCTCTTATTTAAGTACAGCATTTGCTATTAAAACTCAATATTTAATTTTGGCAGTAATTGCCGTTTCGATTGTATCATTTTTACTTTCCCCAAACGAACCAAATCATGAAATTCAATTGTTTGGTAACTTTGAAGAAGCCGGCTTCTGGTTTGTGTTTGCAGTTTTCTTCCCTGCAGTTACCGGAATTATGGCTGGGGCAAATTTATCAGGTGATTTGAAAGATCCTCGAAGATCTATACCAATAGGAACCTTAAGTGCTATTGGAATTACATTAATTATTTATGTGGGCCTAGCATATGCTGCTTCTATTTATATCTCACCTGAAGAATTGAGAACAAATCAAATGGCTCTGGTTGATAATGCTTTAGTCGGATTTTTAGTTTTAATGGGAATTCTTGCAGCAACATTTTCGTCTGCACTGGGCAGTATTATAGGTGCACCACGTGTTTTGCAGGCACTTGCTGAACAAAAGACAGTTCCTTTCAGTAAAATATTTGCAAAAAAGAATGATAGAAACGAACCTCAAAACGCAATCATTTTTACAGGTGCAATTATCTTTGCAGCATTACTGCTTGGTAACTTAAATGCTTTAGCTTCTTTAATTACAATGTTTTTCCTTATCACTTACGGAATGATAAATTTTGTTGTTTTTATACAACAGAGTATGGGAATAATAAGTTTTCGTCCTGCATTTAAAATTCCCCGTTTTGTTTCTTTTGTCGGTGCTTTCGGTTGCCTCTTTATTATGCTGCTAATTAATCCTGTCTTTACGGTTGTGGCATTGATTATAATTATTTATCTCTACATTTGGTTAACGAAGAAAGAATTAAAAACGCAGTCCGGTGATATTCGCGGCGGCATGTTTATGATGCTTGCTGAGTTATCTTCAAAGATTGCATCAAAATTTCCGCGTCATTCTATTTCGTGGAAACCTGATGTCTTGTTGCCGATTGAAGATCCAAAAGTTTGGGCAGGACCAATGCTTTTTATCAGAAACATTCTTTTCCCATCAGGCAGCCTTTATGCTTTCACAGTAAAAAATGAAGAATCTGAAGAAACAAAAGCTGCGCTTGAAAAGTTAATCTCTCCACTGAAAGAACAAAATTTGTATGCAACTTCTGCAGTACTTGAAGATAGTGAATTTTTGAAAGGCGCAAAGCTTGCAATACAAACTCTTGAGGGGAGTACCTTCAGGCCAAACATTCTGTTTTTAACTTTGGGAAGCAAAACCGAAAAAGATGAAACGCTGACAAAACTGATCAATGAAGCAAGCAGATTTAAAATGGGGATTGTGATTCTGCGTCAGCACCAGCGAATGGCTTTTGGTATGCAGAAGCAAATAAATATTTGGCTTCGTGATCAAAGTACAAACTGGAATTTGGCGATACTGATAATGCTGCAGCTTCAACTTAATTGGAATTGCAATATCAATTTGATTACAGTTGCCCAGGATGAATCAGATAAATCAAGGCTATACAAGTTTTTAAACAATCTCAGTCAACAAACAAGATTGCCCTCACAAACGGAATTCCATGTTTTAGTTGGCAAGTTTGAAGATGTTGTACAACAAGCACCACGTTCCGATATTAACATTTACGGAATCGGTGATACATTTGAATTTAATTTTATGAGGAATATTACTGAGC
>JANQIV010000210.1 GCA_028282005.1 Melioribacteraceae bacterium
CATTTGCTGGATTGAAGCTGCGACAGATAATTCCTTTTTCATGTTTTCTTTTTCAATCGACTCTTTGTGCAAGAACTCATTTTCCAAAGCGACATTAACTTGCTGTGTTATAGAATCAAGCAATAATTTGTCAGTTTCATCAAAAGGGATAATTCCTTGTCTGCTTTCTTTTTCAATTATGCTTAACTCGAATTTGTTTTTATCAAATTCGAATTCCGACTTGATAAGGTTTCCTTCAGCTTCCAAAAGGTCTTCTCGGTACTCAGGGAAAATCATTTGCTTTATCAATGTTTCACCGTCAAAGATTAACAATCTCGCTGCCGATGAACTCGTCAACGATGCAGCTCTTTCTAATGCCATCTCAAAAAGTATTTCCGACTTTTGGAATTTGGAAATTTCAATTCCGGTGTCAATTAAACTGTTAAGCTGCAACACTCTGTGGTTTAATGAAAAGATAAGCTCTTTTTCTTTCTGTCTATTTTGAAAAGCTAAATATGAGTTACTCAACACTTGCAGATAAATTTGGAAAAGTATTTTTTCAAACTCATTGTAATTTTCTTTATTGAGTTTTTCTCCTAATGCAACTAAAAAAGCAGAACCACTTTTGAAAGGTAACACTGCCAGTGCTTTTACATCACTCTTTTCATTAAATTTGATTTGAGTTTCAGTATACTGTATTTTTTTAAAATCTTCGTTATCACAAAATTTGCTGCTGTAAATTTCTTCCCAACTACTATCATTATTGATTTTAAAGAATAATGTAATTTTGGTTGTAAGAAAATTCCCTCTGAGAATATGACAAAATTTTTGTCCCAACTCTTTAACGCTTGCTGACTCGCTGAGAGTGTTAAATCCTTCCTGCAGTTCGTTTACTTGAAATGAAAGACGGTCAAGAATGTTACTCATATTATTGCGCCATTTCTTTTGCTTTCTCTAAATTTTCTGCATGTGTGCTGAATTGGAAAATTCCCATAATTGTAAAAGTTTTTTCAACAGCACTATTAAGATTGGCAAATATTAATTTTTGCCCTTTTGAATTCATATTTTCAATTAGTTCGATTACATACGAAACACCAATTGAGTTAACAACCTTAGTTCCGGCTAAATCCATAATTACATGTTTTATATTATCGTTACTTAGTTCTTTATAAGTATTTAAAATCTTTTCTCCACCTTGATTGTTTATGTAGCCCTGTGTTGTGATTATAAGCTTATTATCTTCTATGTTTGTAGCAGCTTGAAATTCTTCAATCATTTATAACTCCATCATGTTAAATGTTTAGTAAGAGTAATTTTTGTTCCATCTTCATTTGACTCAATTTCAAAGTCATCGGACATGGATTTCATTAACTTTAACCCCCATCCCCTTTTATTTAGTGATCCAAACTTATTTTCAATTTTTGGATCCTCAACATTTTCTGGATTGAAACCTTCACCGTAATCACGGACAAGAATTATTAGCTTCTGTTTTGTGAGATCAAACTCAACATCCACCTTTGGATTTTTTTCTCCTCCGTGTTCAAATCCGTTAATAATTGCTTCAGTAATTAAGATTTTGGCTTCATCAATTTTTTCTTCAGAAACACCCAAGTGCTTTGCCATTCTTTCAAGCCCTTCCAATGCAACCAGTTCAATGTCAGGGACTTTCGGCAATTCAATTTTTAGCTTAATGGTTTCGTTCATTATTGTTTTCCTTTTGAAGCGGGATAAAATAAGAACATAATATAATGCTTATATGTAATTTATTACAAGAATTAATATTGATGTTTAGCTTTCAAAGTAAATCTATTCTTAATTTTTGACCACTAAAATAATTACCCAAATATGGGATTGAATTGTCCATTTGAACAACTTAGGTTGGGTTAAAGAATTTCGGGGGGAAAAATTGAAAATTAGAATTTTACTATCACTAGTAATTTTTATGATATTATTTAACTGCACTTCGGATAGCACTGATGCAGTTACAAGTCCGGCACCTTTTACCACAGCTTCTCTCAACGGTTTTTTGGATTCACAAATTATTTCCGACCTATTATTAGAAATTGATAACGGTACTTATGGAGAAGTAAATAGTTTATTGATAATGAAAAATGATACTCTTGTTTTGGAAAAATATTTTAGAGGATTCGAGGCAAATCAGCTACACAGATGTTATTCAGTGACAAAAAGTTTTACTTCAGCATTAATCGGTATTGCAATTGATAAAGGTTTTATAAATTCCGTTGACAAAAAGATTCATGATTTCTTTCCACAATACACTAGTTTTACAAACTCAAGTGAACAGAAACAGAATATTACTTTGGATCATGTACTGAAAATGGCAGCTGGTTATGAGTGGGACGAATGGACTTTCAGCTATAACGATTCACGCAACATTGTTTCGCAACTAGTAAATAGTTCGGATTGGATAAAGTTTATGCTCGATTTACCAATGGCAAATTCTCCGGGTTCATCATTTAATTACAATAGCGGCTGCACTGTTTTATTGGCGGGAGTAATTTATGAAACAACCGGTTTGCGGGCTTCTGCATTTGCAGAAGAGCATTTATTCGGCCCGCTCAGTATTACAAATTATCAATGGGAAGAAGGCCCATCTGGTATTACAAATACGGGCTGGGGATTGCGTTTATCAACAAGAGATATTTTAAAATTGGGCAAACTGTTTTATCAAAAAGGAATTTGGGAAGGCGAAAGAATAATCAGTGAAGGTTGGGTCAATAATTCAACACAAACTAAAATTGCGATTAACTCAAGAAACACTTATGCTTATCAATGGTGGACATTCAGTGGCAATCACAGCTATGTTCAGCAGCTTGAAACCAATGATGTATTTTACGCAGACGGCTGGGGAAACCAATACGTTTTTGTGATTCCTCATTTGAATTTAATTGTAGCTACTCACGCAGAAAATTATGACGGTGGTATTGATTCAGCACCAATGCTGCGAGATTATATTATTCCGGCAGCAATGGCAGTAACAGATTAATAAATTATAAAAAGTTCTAATTTAAAATTGCTGCCACGCCAAAAATCGACGCAGCAGCTTTTCGGGGAGATAAAATCTATTCGTATTTGATGCTGTCTACCGGATTAGCCATTGCAGCACGGACAGACTGATAAGCAACAGTAATTAACGCTACTAAAAACACAATTATTGCTGCAGCAAAAAATGTGATAAGATTAATTCCGATTCTATATTCAAAATTGTTTAACCATTGCCCCATAAAATAATACGCAACAGGCCAGGCAATAATATTTGCAAGTATTACCCAAGTGCTGAATTGTTTTGAAAGCAAGTAAACAATGCTGTAAACCGATGCACCGAGAGTTTTTCTAATTCCAATTTCTTTTCTTCTTTGGTTTGTGATAAAAGTTGCTAAGCCAAATAATCCCAAACAAGCAATAATTATTGCAAGTGTTGAAAATGACGAGAAGATTCTGGCAGTTCTTTGCTCGTTTTCATAAAGACTTGCAAAATCTTCATCGGCAAAAAAGTATTCAAATGGTTTGTCAGGAATGTACTTTGTCCACACTTCGTTCGCGAAAGCTATTGTTGATTGTACATTTGCCGCATTAATTTTAAGAGAGACAAATCCCGGCCAGCCCCTCTCAAGCATCATCATCATTGGTTCAATTTTATGGTGCAAAGATTCATAGTGAAAATCTTTTACCACCCCAATTATATTTAAATTAAAATCTTGTTGTTCATTAGCTCCCGGGAAAGTAAGCCTTTTTCCGATCGGATCTTCATAACCTAATAATTTAACTGCTGATTCATTTATCACGACGGCAATAGAGTCACTCAAAAATTCTTTTGAGAATAATCTACCCTCTTTAATTTCAACACCATAGGTTTTGTCAAAATCATATTTTACAGTCATGCCGTCAATTAAATGCTGCGTGCCCCGCGGTGTTTCCGGATTCCACACCAGGTAGTTTCCTCTTAATCTCCCTGGAATAGCCCAAGATGAAGTATAACTCAAAATATTCGCATTACTTAAAAGTTCATTTTTAATTACTTCTTCATTGTCTTCAATTGCCCAAGCTCTTTTAATGACAAGAACCTGGTCTTTATCCCAGCCAAGATTTTTATTCTGAACAAAACTCAATTGATCATTAATAATGAGCGTACCAATTATCAAAACAATCGAAACACTAAATTGAAAGACCACCAATATTTTACGAAGTGATGAACCACTTTCCACAGAAGTGAGCGATGTTTTTAAGACTTTTACCGGTTGAAAAGATGACAAATAAACTGCAGGATAAATTCCGGCTAAAAATCCTACTACCACAATCCCCAGTAATATCAATGGGATAGAATACCACTCACCTAAAATCTGAAATGTGTATTCTCTTCCGGCTATTATATTGAAATATGGGAGGAATAAATATGTGAGTCCGAGCGCTAAGATCATTGCGATAGAAGTAACAAGTATTGATTCAGAAAGGAATTGCCGAATTATCTGTCCAATGTGCGAGCCCATAACTTTTCTAACACCGACTTCTTTAGCCCGCATTATTGATCGTGCAGTGGATAGATTCATAAAATTAATACACGCAATAACCAAAATAAAAAATGCAATGAAAGAAAAAATGTAAACATAGAGAATATCGCCATTCGGTTCTAACTCTCCTTGAAGGTTAGAATGAAGATGAATGTCAGTTAATGCTTGTAAATCGTATCTGTAATATCCACCACTATTTTGTAAATCTTGTATGCTTCGTCCTAATGCGCCTTGAACTTGAGGCCCAACATATTTTTCAACTAATTCTTGCAGCTTATTTTTGAAGTCAACAACATTTGCATTTTCTGTCAACATAATATATGTGTTAAACGGATTGCCCAACCAAAAATCTGCATCGTCATAATCAAGGCTCGCAAGTGACGCTAAAATATCAAAACGAAAATGTGCATTATCAGTGGGGTCTTCACACACACCGGTAATTTTGTACGGAGTAAAATCCTCAAACTCAAGTATTGTTCCGATTACGTCCAATCTTCCAAAATATTTCAGTGCAGTAGATTCTGTTAATACTACAGTGTGCGGTTCAGCCAATGCCGTATTGTTTTCACCCAAAATTAACTTATAAGTAAAAAAATCAAAAAAGGAGGAATCAGCCCAGATAAAATCATTTTCAATAAAATTCTCATTGCTTTCATTTCCAGTGCGGATTAACATATTTTCGGAAGGTTGAATTCGCACTGTGTTAATAACTTCAGGATAAGTATCTAATATTACCTCAGCCATTGGCGGTGGAGTTGACGCCAAATTAAATTCATTATCGCCCAACTTACCATGAACAGTAATTCTATAAATATTATCAGCGTTGTCATGAAATTTATCATAACTCAGTTCATACGTAACATAAATTAAAATAATCAGACAACTTGCTAAGCCGATTGCAAAACCGGCAATGTTAATGAAAGAATAAATTTTGTTTCGAAGAATATTTCGGAAAGCAATTTTAAAGAAGTTTGAAAGCATAGTTTCTCCTGTTTGATACAATTCCAAAATAAATCAAAGAGAAAGCGAATTCAAATAATTTGACTTTATATTACACGTGATGATAATTAATGACAAAAAAACTCGTTAGGAGAATTTCCGATAAAATAAAGTTTAAAGTTATTTATATTGAGAATAATATTTCAACTCACCAAAATAGACTAATATGAAAGCAATATTTTATAATGAAGAAACTGAAAGAATCCGCTCAGGTTGGAGAATCCTACTTTTTCAATTAACATTTTTCGCAATTCTATTTCTCTTCAGATTAATGATCAATGTTGTCGATAGTGAATATTTCACAACTTATTTCACGAGAATATTTTTAGCCATTTCTGCAATTATAGTTTTAATAATTTTTTCCAAACTTGTTGAGCGAATGCCGATTAGTAAATACGGTTATTTTAACAACTCTTTTTGGTTTAAAGATTTACTCTTTGGTCTTTTTCTCGGCGCATTTTTAATGTCACTAATTTTTCTAATCTTTTATATTGCAGGTTGGGTTGAGATAACAGGTTATTATTTTACGGAGAAAACAGAGACCGGCTTCTCATTAGCTTTCATAGGCGAACTGATAAAGTATACAGGCGTAAGCATTCACGAAGAAACAGTCTCACGCGGATACTTTTTAATTGTTCTTGCTCAAGGTTTTGCATTTAAATCTATTGGTTCAAAAAGGTCAATCATAATTGCTCTCTTAATTTCATCGCTAATGTTTGGTGTTTTTCATTTGGGAAATTCAAACGCATCGCTTGCCAGCACTTTGAATATCTCTCTTGCAGGAATTTTACTTGGCCTGTCCTTGGTTTATACGGGAAGCATTGCCATCCCGTTAGGTATTCACCTTACTTGGAATTTTTTCCA
Organism: Melioribacteraceae bacterium; assembly: GCA_028282005.1. Lineage (GTDB taxonomy): Bacteria > Bacteroidota > Ignavibacteria > Ignavibacteriales > Melioribacteraceae > JANQIV01. The sequence goes on from JANQIV010000210.1 coordinate 6,372, forward strand.
GGGGATAGTATTTGGAATGCCGACAAGTGGATTTATTTCTCAAACGCATGTATTTCAAACAAAGTTGATTGGTCCGGAAATTTTAACCGGCGGGCTATTTGGGCCCGAAGCCGGATTGATTGGTACAGCAATAATACTTTTGGGATGCGGAATGATTGGTTATTGGATAAAATTTCAATACGGTTATTTTAGAATTGAAACTGCTCTCGCAGAAGTTCCAAAAGAGGAAGAATAATCTTCCCCTTTTGTTTCATACTAAAACTTTAACTACAACTTTTTTTACCGGGACTGGATTATCTACAGCAATTGCAGGCATGTGTGCATCTTGGGGATAAAATATCGCGAAGCTACCCTTTTTAGCTTCAATAAAACTTCCCTCACCTTTCAGCCAGTGTAAATCATTTTCTTCAATGTATGGCTCATCTTCTGCAGTATTATCAATATGCGTGTAACCCATTTTCTCGTAACCATCTGCAACGAACTGTACATCAATATATTTTTTGTGAGCTTCCCATCTTCCTTTTTCAATCGGCTTTGTTTCATAAGATTGAATCACTGCAAATACGTTATCTCCATCTATATCTACCCTGCCGTTTTCCATTTTAGTGAAATCATTTTCGGTAATATACTTTAGTGCTTTTTTAATTCTTTCGTTTAGATTGGAATAATTCTCAACATTTTTGATTGAATCAAATACCATTTTTTCTCCGGGTTGTTTTAATAAAACAATAATGAATCTGAAAATCTAATTTACAATTTAGAAGAAGAAAATAGCCAACAAATTTACACCTAATTTGGAAAAGTAATTATTTTTAGTGATTTTCTAACCATCCGATCCGCTGGTTAGAATTGAAAGGTGCTTTATTCTAAATTTCCCTTCATTTTTAAAATTAAACTTAGGGGGAAACGTGCCTTTAACAAAAAAATTATTATTCGTTCTAACCGCCACACTTTTTTCTATTCAAGCAATAAATGCCCAATTCGATTACACACCGGGATACACCGCGGGTAAACCAGAGCAAATGAATACACTCTCATTTCTCGAAGGGAAATGGGAAATAGATTTATATTACCCTAAAATTGAAAACGGTGAAAAACAATGGGTAAAATATGGTAAGACAGAGAGCAAATTTTCTTCTGTTTTCGAAGGTACATTTATCAAAGAAAGTGGACAAGGCTTTCCAATAAATCCGCCACACGACGGATTTTATCACTGGTCTTATGACGGATACTATTCTTACGATAGATTTAATAAAGTTTTCAGAACTATCTTTTTTGACAACTTAATCGGCTTCGCAGATATTTACGAAGGCAATTTTGAAAACGGCAATTTAATAATGACGAACTTAAACACACAAACACATATTAAACAGGGCCCAAACGGCACTTTTATTAAAACAACGTTCACTATTGAAGAAATAAAAGAAGATAGTTTTTATCTCTATTGGGGAAATGTTGAAGAAGAAAAAGCAAAAGGGAAATCCTATAAAGATGTAAAGTGGAACTTTAACGTGAAAATGCGCTTTAAGCGAAGCAAATAATTTTTGCTTATTTTTTATTGATGAAAGAATTTACTCTTAATTTTCCTTCGATAATTTTACTTTTCGCGGCCATCCATGGTTTTCTTCTTTTCGTTTATTTAATAGTGAATAAAAA
>JANQIV010000228.1 GCA_028282005.1 Melioribacteraceae bacterium
TATAAAAGCCGGAAAAATTGATTTAGTAATAAACATCCCTAAAAACTTTCAAGAAGAAGAACTAACAAACGATTACATAATTCGAAGAACCGCTGTAGATTATAAAATCCCTCTAATCACTAATAGACAAATCGCAATGAGGCTATCCGAAGCATTGGTTTCCAAAAATATTAAAGATTTGGAAATTAAAAGTTGGAACGAATATGATAAATATAAAATGCAACAATTCAATCTTTTTTAATATTTGTATACAATATTTTAATTAATAATCTGTTTCGATTGAGCAAATAAATTATTATTTTTATTAAAGTATAACCCAGCACATACGATAATAACTTCGAATAAGTACGGATTGTAATATGAGTGAAGTAAAAAAACCAAGATTGCTTGTAGTTGAAGATGACTATGAAAACCAAAAGTTTTTACAAATCTTTCTCAAAAGAAAATTTGAGTTAGAGATTTGTGATTCATCTGAAACTTTTTACGAAAAACTTAATAAGGACAAGTTTGATATTATATTGATGGACATTTCTTTAAGGGGTAAAAAAGACGGTCTGCAGCTTACAAAAGAAATTAGAGAAATGGATGATTTTAAAAACTTGCCTGTAGTTGGATTGTCCGCACATGCGTTTCAGAGGGATAAAGATAATGCATATAACGCGGGGGTAGATGTATTTTTGACTAAACCTGTTCAAAATGATGTTTTAATGGACACATTAATTAAAACACTCGAACAGAAGTCGGGGATTAAAGTTTAATTTTTTTCAAGCCTCTAAATTTTAGAGGCTTTTCTTTTTAACACCACTCCTCTTTTTGTAACATATTCATAAAAACTTTCGTCAAAACAGTAGTTATGTTCAATGATTACGGAAAAACTATGTTTAAAAGAATATTCATACCTACAATTGTATTTGTTTTCTCTTTAACAATCATTAATGCTCAGAATTATAATTCATCAGCATCGAATTCCGATGATTGGAGTTATGATTTTTGGGATGCAGATACAAGGCCTCTAATTGAAGTACAATATGGTTTTGGAGAACCGAAGCACAAAAAATTTAACAGCGAATTCAATGACATTGGACTCGTTGAACTAAAACTAGGCAATAGTGGAATTGACTATTATTATGACGGAATAGTTGAATTAAATTCAGGTTACATTTTTGTTTCTCAATTATCACAAGATTTGAAGGATGATACTAAAGATGAATTAAAAGTTGACTCAAAGCTATTACGAATAGGTTTTGGGACAAGAACCGGTTACGGATACGGAAATGAGGCATTTTCATTAATTCCATATTTTGCAGATAATTTTATGATGTCTAAGTTAACCGATACGAACCTCCCTGATGTCAGAACATTTGTCCCGGATGAAAGTTTTGAGGTTGATCAAGAAATTCTTGGACGCTACGAAGGGGCCTTCCGTTTTTCAAGCTCCAGTGAAGGTGGAGTGAAAATAGAATTAAGCAATTTTATCTCGGTTAATGCTGGTTACGAATATTCAGTTGTTTATCCTAGGTTTATGACATGGAAGCATCTTGGTAGTGTAGCTATTGAGAAAATTGGGCTTACAGCACTTGATAATTTTATTGACGAAATTTTTGACCGATCCCCATTATCCGGGCCAATTGTAAATTTCGTATTGAAGAATGCTTATTCTTATGCGTTTTATACTTTGAAAAAAGAAGATATGAACTGGCCGTTTGAGTCGGAAACACCCCTTACTTACGAAACATTTAAATTTGGTGTGTCATTTAATTTCTAAAAATTCATTGTCCTAATTTCCGTTAGTGTCATTCCGTACTTGATACGGTATCTATTCTGGAAAGATTCTGAAATAAATTCAGAATGACATTATTTGTTTTTCTGCCTTATTCTTAAATTAGGACAATGAACAAATAATTTATTGAAAGTGGAATTTTATTAGTTGGGGAATTTCGACATTATTCCGGGAGATTGTAACTGCATCTCTAATTTTGCAGCCAGCTGCATTTGCTTTTGTACTACCCGACGCAAAAATCTCAGCTATAGTATCACCCTTATTTACTTCATCACCGATTCTTACATTAAAAATAATTCCTGCAGTTGGATCAATACTATCTTCTTTTATTTTTCTTCCAGCGCCAAGTATTATTGCAGCCATACCTAAATCAAATGTATTAATTGATTCAATTATTCCTGATCGGGGGGCAACTACTTTTTCGGAGTATTTTGGCTTTTCATATTTATCAGTGCTTGTAATAAATGATGAATCTCCTCCTTGCGCTTCAACCATCTCGATAAATTTTTCAAGCGCTTGTCCGTTTGCAATTAGCTCTTTTGATTTTTCAATTCCGTTTTCAATTGAAGTCGCTTTACCGCCGAGGTGAATCATTGCACCGGCTAAGCTATGTGAAAGCTCAAGCAGATCATTGTCAATATTGCCTTTCATAATTTCGATACACTCATAAACCTCAAGCCAATTCCCAATATATTTCCCAAGCGGCTGATTCATATCCGTTATAAATGCAATCACTTTTTTCTTAAAACTACGTGCTGTGTTTGTTAATGACATTGCAAGTTTTTCGGAATCCTCGAGTTTCTGCATAAAGGCGCCGTTTCCTGTTTTTACATCTAAAACTAATCCGTCAATTCCTTCAGCCAGTTTTTTGCTCATTATGCTGCTAACAATAAGGGGCAAAGTAGAAACTGTTCCGGTAACATCTCTCAGAGAGTATATTTTTCGATCTGCCGGTGCTATCTTTTCAGTTTGCCCAATTATTACAACTCCGCATTGTTCTAAAACTTTTTTGAATTCATCAGTATTTAATTTAGTATTAAAGCCTGGGATAGTTTCAAGTTTGTCAAGTGTTCCGCCTGTGTGTCCCAATCCTCTGCCTGAGATCATCGGAACTTTAACACCGGCAGCAGCAGCAATCGGAGCAATAATTAAAGATGTTTTATCACCAACTCCTCCGGTTGAATGTTTATCTACTTTTTTTCCATCAATGTCTGAAAGATCAATAATTTCACCACTATAAAGCATTGCGTTTGTTAAGTCAGCAGTTTCTTTGTCGTTCATGCCGTTCAAATAAATTGCCATCAGTAGAGGAGAAATCTGGTAATCCGGAATTCGTCCTTTTGTATAGTGGTCAATTACGAACATTATTTCGTCGGTTGATAATGCTTTGCCGTCTCTCTTCTTTGTGATTATTTCAACTATATTCATTTAAATTTTTTCCCGTTTTGAACTGTTATATTTAGAGCAATGTTTTCAATTCATTAAAACAGCGTAAATAATATTCTGATATCCTTACAAGATAATTGAATAATACGAACTAATGTAATATTTTCACATACACTTTTACACAAAAAAAATACAAAAAATTGAGGCAAATATGTTTGATCCAAATTATAAGTTTACTTGTGTTGACCGCTTCTTAAAATATGTTAAATACGATACACAGTCAGATGAAGAATCTACAACTTTCCCTAGCGATCCTAAACAATTAGAGCTTTCAAAAGATTTAGTAGTTGAATTGAAAGAACTTGGACTTGAAGATGCAGCGATGGATGAGCATGGTTATGTTATGGCTACTCTTCCTTCAAACACAGATAAAGACGTTCCTGTAATTGGTTTTATTTCACATGTTGATACTTCTCCTGCTGTAAGCGGCAAAGATGTTGATCCACAAATCGTAAAGGATTATCAAGGCGGTGATATTGTTTTGAAAAACGGAAAAGTAATTGTTGAAAGTGAAAATCCCGAACTAGCTGATATGAAAGGTTTCGATATTATCACTACTGACGGTACAACTTTACTTGGTGCTGATGATAAAGCAGGTATTGCTGAGATTATGGATGCTATTCATTATCTAGTTAATAATCCTGGCATTAAACATGGTAATGTTAAAATATGTTTTACTCCTGATGAAGAAGTTGGAAGAGGAACGGAAAAATTTGATGTTGAAAAATTCGGTGCGAAATTCGCTTACACCATTGACGGCGGAACAAGAGGCGAAGTTGAAACAGAAACTTTTAGTGCCGATGCTGTTATAATAAAATTTCACGGTAAAAATGTTCACCCTGGCTATGCAAAAGGTAAAATGATCAATTCATTAAAAGTTGCATCCCGCTTTATGGAAAAACTTCCGAAAGATAGATTATCGCCTGAAACTACTGAAGGAAGGGAAGGTTATGTTCACTGCATCAATATTCAAGGTAATGAAGAATTAACAACTTGTAAATTTATTATAAGAGATTTTGTTGATACTAAATTAAAAGAATATGAAGATTTATTAAAAGAACTAGTTGATAAAACTATTGAAGAATTTCCAGGTTCAAGTGCTGACTTTGAAGTTATTGAGCAGTACAGAAATATGAAAAACATTTTAGACCAATATCCCGAAATTGAAGCCAATGCATTGGAAGCGCTGAAAAGATTGGATATCAAACCAATTCAAACAGCTATCCGTGGGGGTACAGACGGTTCGCGCTTAAGCTTTATGGGATTACCGACACCCAACTTATTTGCTGGTGGACATAACTTCCATGCAAACACTGAATATGTTGCAATTCAAGATATGGAAATGGCTGTAAGAATGATTGTAACTATCATTCAAGTATGGGAAGAAAAAGCGTAAAGAAAAATCAATTATGAAATTAAGCGCAGGCTAATAGGTCTGCGTTTTTTTATTTTTTTGATGGAAAGAATATTTATCTTGATCACTTATTAAATAAAAAAACGGAATATGGAAGAACTAAACAAACTTACTCTCCTTGAAGTATTTGACGAATGCACAAAAAGATATCCCAATAATAATTTTTTAAATATGGTAGACGGCGAGTCTTTATCTTTTGCGGAATTTGGTGAAAGAGTAAAAACTGTAAGAAGCTTTCTAAAAGATAAAGGCATAAAAAAAGGCGACCGGGTTGCTTTGCTTGCCGAAAACATGCCCAACTGGGGAGTAGTTTATTTTGCTGTAACTACAATGGGTGCGGTGCTGGTACCTATTATGACAGAGTTTCACGAGTCTGAAGTTCATCACTGTATACGACATTCGGAAGCAAAAGCAATTTTTATTTCATCAAAATTGTTTGAAAAAATTGATGACTTTGAATTTGAGCACTTAGAGTTAACTGTTTTAATTGACGACTTTTCAATAGTACCGCCTAAAACTAATTCCCATATCATTAATGAAATTAAAAAGACCGGCAAAAAAGAGTTTGCAAAGATAATTGAAAAAGCTCTTAAGATGGTTGGTGCACACAGTGATGAAATTGAAGAAGATGATTTAGCCGCGATTATTTATACTTCCGGAACAACCGGTCATTCAAAAGGAGTGATGCTCACTCACAAAAATATTGTTTACGATGCATTTAACACTATGAACATTGTTGCAATTGATGAAAATGATAAGTTGCTTTCAATTCTTCCGTTATATCACACTTTCGAATCTACACTCGGACTAGTTATCCCGGCTATGATTGGTGCATCAATTTATTATCTGCATAAACCCCCGACTCCAGCTGTGCTGCTTCCTGCAATGAAAAAAGTACAACCAACGGTTATGCTTTC
>JANQIV010000245.1 GCA_028282005.1 Melioribacteraceae bacterium
CTTTTATGTAAAAAAGGTTCGTGTATGAATTTCAAGATGATAAATCTAATTATGTTATTTATAATAATAACTTTTTATAGTTTCGGTGGGTTTCCAGAAAAACATGATGAAAAGCCAACTCTGTCGATATCTTTTGATGATGGAAGCACAAAAGATTTTGCAAACTATAAGAATGAAGTTTGGAATGAAATGTTATTGCAGCATTTAAAAGATAATAATTTGAAATCTGTACTTTTTGTTGCTGGTAAAAATTTAGATACTCCGGAAGGAAAGAAGATAATTAATACATGGGATGATGTAGGGCATTTAATTGCAAATCATACTTATGATCACCCTTATTATAACAGTTCGAAAATAACCTTTGAAAAATATAGAGACGAAATATTACGGTGTGATTCATTAATCAAAGGTTATAAGCACTATAAAAAAATTTTTAGAGCGCCTTATTTAAAGAGAGGAGAAACTGTTGCAAAAAGGGATTCGTTAATAACTTTTCTTGAGAATATAAATTATAAAAATGGTTATGTAACTATTGACGCATCGGATTGGTTTGTGAACTCAAGACTGATAAAATTTATGGAAGCTAATCCGGGCGAAAGTATAGAAAAATATAAAGAGTACTACATTGCACATCTAATAGGTAGAGCTAAATTCTATGATGATCTTGCTTATAAAATAACCGGAAGAAGAATAAAACACAGCTTGCTCCTCCACCACAATTTGGCCGCCGCGTTATTCCTGGGCGATTTGATTGAAGAATTCAAAAAAGAAGGTTGGGACTTTGTGGACGCTGAGGAAGCTTTCTCTGATGAAATATACAGTCACAAGCAATCAATAATTCCTGCCGGGGAAAGCGTTGTTTGGAGTATTGCAAAACAATCCGGAAAATATGAAGACCTGCTGAGATACCCAGGGGAAGACAGCAGATACGAAAAAGAAAGTATGGAAAAGCTCGGATTGTAAGTACTTTTTATAATGGTTTAAAAGCACTTTTGAGTTTGGATTAAACCTAACCCACCTAAAATAGATAGAAAACTCCATCAAGCTAAGATGGAGTTTTAGGTTACAACTAAGTATTTAGATTTTGTTGCCTTTTATCATCGGTAACAATTCACTGAAATTAACATTTCTCGCCTTGTTTTGAATCTCACCTTGATATTGTGAATAAAGATTTGTCCCCTCATTTTTATATCTTTCAAACATCGATTTTATCTGAGACATGTCAAATTTTCTACCACCGGAATAATAAGCGTTTGACAATTTGCCGAGGCCATAAGTAGAGGCAAAAGAAAACGCTGCTCCTGTTGCCGTCCCAGCAACAGTTTTAGCTAATCCACCTCCAAGTTTCTTTGCAAATTTGCCAATAAATTTTCGGGCTAATCCTTCAACCATTTGCGAGGTCAAACCCACTCCGGCAGTTGCAATGAATTCTTTAATGTGTCCGGTGTCTAACTCATAACCATACTTTTTACCAATTCTGTAAACCATTTTTGTTTGTAATGGAATAATTGCCATTGTTGCAAGTGTTTGAGGCAGCAATTCCAATGCTCCATTCAGAATTGAGTAATTAAGTACCATCTTATTTATTTCCGCTTCATCCACAAGCGTTGCAGCCTCCTCAGCTGATGTCTCTGGTTTCTGAACAGTTAATGTTTCCGCTTCTTTTTCAAATTCATTTGCTGAACCGTTTTTTAATTCTAAAGCTAATTTGAGTTTATCCAAAAATTCTCTTTCTTTTGTATTTACAACTCCATCAGCATCTGCAACACAAACGGCCATCTCGTATGCAAATAATTTCATTTCATTTGATTCAATTTCTGTAACTACATCTTCTAAATTCACTTGTTTTAATAATACTTTCTGGAAAATCATTGCAGAGTTTTCCGCTCCTAGATTATCGATTAATTCTTTGATTTTAGCTCTTTCGTGGTCGCTTTTTTGGCCATCAGCGAATGCTGCCATTAGACTAATTGTGAGAATCGCATTGTTTTCATTTTGATTCATATTTTTCTCCATGTTTATTTTAGCATCTAACAATGAGAAATGTGGGAAAGTTTACTTTCCGAAAAAAATAAAAATCCTTTCACCCCCTAAAATATTAATTTCGATTCTTACGAATTGCTTTGAACTTTTAGAAGCAGTTTCCTATTTTTAGCGTACTTATAAATCTTATTAAAAAATATTTTGCAGAGTAAAATGAAAATTAAAGATATATGGTGGAAAGTTCTTCTTTTTATTTTGATGACTTATGTTATCGTAGCGGGTATAGCATTTCCAATAGTTAAAAGCCCTTCTACTTGGTATGAATTTCCTAACATTCCCGGGCTTGATGAAAAAGCTAAGATCATTTTCTTCCATGTCCCGACTGCTTGGTTGGCGGTTATCGCGTTTTTAATGGCTATGATTTACGGTGTAAAATATTTGAGAAAACAGAATCTAGATGATGATGCTAAATCAAACGCTGCTCTACAGCTTGGAATGATTTTCTGTATTCTTGCGACTGTTACCGGGTCAATTTGGGCTAAATTTACATGGGGTGCTTTCTGGCATTGGGATCCCCGTGAAACAAGTATATTCGTTTTATTGTTAATATATGGTTCATTGTTTGCTTTAAGATCGGCAATTGAAAATGAAGACAAACGTGCAAAACTTTCTGCCGTTTACTCGATAATAGCATTTTTGACTGTGCCGTTTTTCATTTTTATTATGCCGAGAATTATGCCGGGCTTACATCCAGGTTCTGCCGACGATGTTAACTCAGGGCCTGTTGTAGATTTTCAAATGAATCCCAATATGCAGATGGTGTTTTATTTATCATTAATCGCGTTTACAATTTTATATTCATGGCTGTGGAAACTCAGTTATAAATCAATAATTATTAAAGACAAACTTTCCAAAAAATTAATTTGAGGTATATTTGGACGGCTTATACAACTTCTTAAATAGCAATTCAATTTTTATCGTTCTTTTTATCGTACTGGTAGTTTGGTTGGGAATTTTTATTTTCCTTTTCAATACTGACAAACGGTTAAAAGAAATTGAAAAGGAGTTAAAGGAGAATTAAAATGAAGAATAAATATATATTCGGCGGGTTTATTATTGTTGTATTTCTTGGAATTATGGGTTACTTATTTACGCAAACAAACATAAGCTACGAAGAAAATTTTGCTGAAATAATGAAAGTAAATAAAACCGTTAAAGCAACGGGTGAATGGGTAAAAGAAAAAAGTTATCACATAGATAAAGAAAAAAACCTCTTCTCATTTTATGTGAGAGATTATAACGGCACTGAAATGCAAGTTGTTTATAAAGGTGCAATCCCTAATAATTTTGAGTCCGCAACCAGTGTGGTATTAACAGGAAAGTACAGCGAGAAAGGATACTTCCACGCTACCAATATTTTAACCAAATGTCCTTCAAAGTATGAAGAAACATTTGAAGAGGCATCAAGTTAATCAACTTTTGAAAGGATAAAATTATGATAGGCAATGTACTGCTTACTCTCGGCTTAGCCGCAGGAGTATTCACTATGGTAATGTATTATCTAACCTACAGAGGTTATCAAAATACATTGAGCCTTGCGCGCGTTGGTTACCATGCAATGACGATCAGTGTTGTAGCCGCAAGTGCTTTATTACTCCATGCAATTTTGACCCATCAGTATCAATATAAATATGTTTATAATTATAGTGGTGATGACCTTCCTGTTGGACTTTTGATGTCAACGTTTTATGCTGGTCAAGAAGGCAGTCTTTTGATTTGGCTTCTTTTCACTGTTATTGTGGGGTTGATATTACTAGAATACACTTCCAAGCGTGGTGACCTTGAACAGCGTGTGATGATGGTTTTTTCACTTGCTGCGGCCTTTTTATTACTGATGGTAAATCCATTGCTGCAAAGCCCTTTTACTTACTTGTGGACAGAGCCTTCCTACATTGATGTTAAGAATATCAATCAATCATTTTTATCAATGCCGTTTATTCAAAATTTTCTATTTGAAGATCCCGGCGGTGGAAAGACATTTGTAAAAATCAGCACCGAGTTTGCCGGGGTATTAAAAGCACAGGGAATTGCATTTAATGATTTTGTGATTCAAGGGAAAGGATTAAATCCTTTGCTCCAAAATTTCTGGATGCAGATTCATCCGCCGATACTTTTTGTTGGGTTTGCAATGTCAACCGTACCATTTGCTTTTGCTTTTGCTTCTATTATGAAAAACGAATACAAAGATTGGGTAAAGCAGGCAATGCCCTGGGTATTGAGCGGAACAATGGTTTTAGGTTTGGCTATTATGCTCGGTGGTTATTGGGCGTACGGTGTTTTAGGCTGGGGTGGTTACTGGGGTTGGGACCCAGTTGAAAACGCTAGTTTGGTTCCATGGCTAATAGCTGTGGCATCAATTCACACTTTGCTCGTGCAAATGAAATCGCAGAAAAACGGCCCACCAAGATTTATAAAGACAAATTTGATCTTATGTATAATGACTTATGTTCTGGTGCTTTACAGTACGTTCTTAACACGCAGTGGAATATTAGGTGATGCATCTGTGCATTCGTTTGTTGATCCGGGCATGACAGTTTATTTATTGCTAGTAATATTTGTATTAGCTTTTACTATACTTGGTTTTGGGGGAGTAGCTTATCGCTGGAAACACTTAAACGAAACTTACGAATACAAGGAAAATGTACTTTCAAGAGAGCTCGCGTTGTTTACAGGAGCTGTTACTTTAATTGCATCTGGAATTATTGTGTTAGCTGGTACTTCAGCTCCAATATTTGGCACCTCTGTTGAGATTAGATTTTACAATGAATTGAATTTACCTATTGCAATCATCATTGGATTACTAAACGGTTTCAGCTTGATGCTGAAATGGAAATCAACAAATGGGTTAGATATTTGGAAAAGTTTTAAGGGAAGCATAATTGCTACTTTAGTTTTATCTGCGATTATAATAGTTGCTGGTGGTGTTTACGATGTAATGTTAGCTTTACTTATTATCTCGAGTGTATTTACCATTGTAATAAATTCAGAAATAGCTTACAGAATATTCAAAGGAAGAGTATCTTATGTTGGTGCTTACATTGCCCACGTAGGTATTGCTCTATTCTTGATTGGCTCAGTTGCAACCGGCGGATTTACAGAAAACGCACAAGTAGACTTAGTTAAGGGCCAGCCATCAAAAGTGCTTGGTTACGACTTAACTTTTACCGGGTTCGAAGTTAATAACGAAGGTAAGTATGCTTTCAATATTGATATCGAAAGAGACGGGAGCAAATCAACTGCTGCTCCTGTAATGTATATTGCCGAGTTTAATAACAGCTTAATGAGAGAACCTGATATTCTTAATAAATTTACAAAAGATTTTTATATCTCTCCTATTAGTTATGAGGATAGTCAGAGCAGAGCAGGAGACGGACACAGTCATGGCGATGTAGTTTTAATTAAAGACGAACCGCATGTTTATCATGATTCTAAAATTACTTTTACCGGTTTCAATTTCCCGGAAAATCAAATGTCGGCAATGCAAGATGGTACCGGATTTGAAATTGGAGCTGTAATTGAAGTTGATCATAATGGTCAAAAATACAACGTTGAACCTAAAATGGTAAGCAAAGGCGGTGAAAGATCATTTGTTGGAGTTGAAGTTCCTGAAGCTAATTTGAAGATTACAATGAGTAACTTAGATGCGTCCGGCAAGGTAATTGTTTCTTTCTCATCTTTGGATGGATCATCAAGTGATCATTCACATCAAGCTTCAGTTAAACAAGAAATTTTGACAATCGAAGCTAGTGTTAAGCCTTACATAAATTTAGTTTGGGCTGGTGTGATCATCATGGTTATTGGATTTACAGTTGCAGCTTTTAGGCGTTCGAAAGAATCATTAGCGTAAAAATTAAGCTCCGTTATTCGGGGCTTTTTTTAAAACCTTTCATTACGAGCTAAGTGAAGCAATCTCCAGAAATGAGATCGCTTCTCTACAACATTGTTGTGAATCGCGATGACAAATCTATTTTTTTAACTTTCTCCACTTTCTTCTTCAACTACTTTCTGTTCTTCCTGCATATGAATTTCCTTCAAAGCATTTTGCTTTTCTTTATTGAGCATATCTTGTGTTGCGCCAAAAACTACATTTGATGTCCCCTTACTGGGACTGGAGATCTTTGAGAAGATAGCCATAATTACGGCAACAATTACTACTCCAAATACTATGATCAAAAATTTCATAACAACCTTTTCTCTAAAGTAAACGTCAAAAAAATGTTCAGAAAAATAAACAATGTGTTTTGTTTAGTTCAATAATTTGACGAAAGCATCAATAATTAAGTTCTTTTCAAATCTTTTTTTGGCATTCGTATTGTAAAGAATAAATCTCAAAGAAAATAAATCAGAGGGTAATATGATTCGTTTGTTAGTTATTTTATTCATCTTCTCGCCATTTATTTCTAATGCACAGTGGAATATGGCTTCTTTTAAATTGGGGGCTTTTGATCCGGACGCAACTGGTAGTGGTTTTATAATAGGTTATGAAGGTGGAACTTACGTCGATAGAAATTTTAATTATGGGTGGAGCATAGATTGGTTTCATAAAAATTATACCGACGAAAATTTAGTCAGGGAATTCAACAATGAGTTCGGTTTCATAAATTCAGAACTAAATGAACTTAGAGCAAAAACAAACATTCATGATATCCCAATTATGTTTAATATAACCGGAAAATTTCCGGTAGCACCAAAATTGAAAGCTTTTATTACCGGTGCTGCAGGGGTTGAAACACTGCTCATTTTTTACAGAAGTTATGAACAGCCTGAAGATGATGAATTTAAGAGCGCGTTTGATTTTGCTTGGCGGGTTGGAGCAGGAATTAATTACAGATTGGGTAGCAGATCAGAGTTTTTAGTTGAATTAACTTATCACAACTCAGAACCAAGTTGGGAATTTGAAGTTGAAGATCAAGGCAGAACCCGAGTTTTTGAACGAAAATATGATATGAGTGGTTTATTAATGAGATTCGGTTTTAGATTTTATTACTAATTCGAAGGGGCTGTCTCAAAAACTAAAATTTTATAATTCGTAATATGGATAGTAGTCCTTATTACGTTTGAGACAGCCTCTAGTTTAATTTTATTTGCGGCAGTATAATTTTAAAAATTGTTCCTTTCGGTTTGTTATCATCAATCTCAATTTTGCCTTCCATTGAACGAACAATAGAATTTACCAACGCCAATCCTAATCCGTTTCCAACAATACCTTTAAGCTCCGTGTTTTTTCCTCTATAAAATCTGCTAAAAATTCTCTCTTTTTCTTCTTTCGGGATGCCTATTCCTTTATCGATCACTCCAAATTCTACATCGCCGTTTTTATTCAATAATTTCAAAAGTACTTCTGAGTTTTCGTCAGAATATTTTACGGCATTATCAATTAAGTTGTTTACGACGAGTGCAAAATATTCCTTCTTTCCTCTTACATAAATATCAGATTGAATCTCCGAAGTAATGTCTCTTTTACTTAAATAGTGTTCGGCTTCTTCGTTTACTGCTTTTGAAATATTAAAAACGCTGCTGTTATCATTACAATCTCTACAATCTTTTGAAAGTATCAATAATGTGTTTACGATGTTTATCATTTTATGAGTCTGTTCTTTAAAGATGCTCAACGTTTCAACATATTCTTCGTTTTTTCTTTCTTGTTTTAATATGTAATCTAATTCTGTATTCAATACTGTTAGAGGAGTCATTAGTTGATGAGATGCATTATCTGAAAAATTTGATATTTCTTTTACCTGGTTTTCCAATCTTTCAAATAGATTATTTAATGTGCTTTTTAGTCTTTCAATTTCATCATTTGGATTCGCCTGATATTCAAATCTTTCGTTCAAATTAGTCGCAGTTATTTTTTTCGCTGTATCAATAATTCTATTAATTTTTACAAAATTTTTCTTTGCAAGGAAAACACTAACCATAATGATAATTATTAATATTAACGGGAAAGTGAGAAAATTAAAAAATATTATGTTATTTGTTAATGCGTAACTGGCAGATTTGATTGCAGAAAGTTGAATTAAAGCAGATTGCGAATTATCCTCATTGTAAATTTTTAGATATCCAGTTCTCAACTCATCATCATTAACAGAAACATCTTCAAAATAATATTCTGTATTGAAGGTTGGATAATGAATTGGAATAGGTTGATATAGCTTCAAATTTTTACTTTCAAATAATTTCCCTTTTTCGTGTGAATAAACTTGGAGAAAAAAAGGATTCTCTGTTATTTGTGCAAGATCAGATTCTTCAAATTCTTTTAGATTAATAATTTTTAGCGAATCGTCAGTTAATTCAATTGCACTATTTATATGTTCAATTTCGTGCCTTAATCTTACATCAAGATTTTGCTCTAAAAAATAATTCATTGTAAAAAATGTAAAGAAATTAAATAGTAGGTAGAGTGCCACCATTATTGCAGCATTCCAAATAGCACTACGGAAAACAGTGGGAGTAAAAAGTGGTTTTGTAATGTTAGTCCGAGATGAAAAGATATCCTTCGCCATAAATTGTCTTAATAAATTTTTGTGATGTTAACTCTTCTAATTTTTTTCTTAAATTTTTTACAGTTGCTTCAACTACGTTAGTTGTTGTAGTAAATTGTAGATTCCAAACATCTTTATATAATTTATCTTTTGTAATTATTGACCCCTTATTTTCTATAAAATATTTCAATAATTCAAATTCTTTTTCGGGTAATTTTACCTTTTCCTTGGGTGTCTCTAGTTCGTGGGTAATTAAATGCAAAGTGATATTTTCAAAAAATAATTCGTTTAGTGAGGTTTCATATCTTCTGTGTACTGCTTTAATTCTTGCCAAAACTTCTTCAAACGAAAAAGGCTTTGTAATGTAATCATCTGCGCCCAAATTTAAGGCCTCTACTTTATTTGATATTTCTGAAAGTGCAGTTAGCAAAATTATCGGTGTCTCAATTCCCCTTAGCTTCAGCTCTTTACAAGTATCTATTCCGTTTAATACCGGCATTCGCCAATCAAGAATAATTATATTGAATTCCAGTTTTTCAACAATGTCTAATGCTTTCTGTCCGTTATCAACAATTGTAACGTGAAAACCTTCCCCTTCAAAATTTTTTTTAAGAGAATTGGCAATACTCTTGTCATCTTCAGCAATTAATATTTGCACGCCATCTCCTGTTTAACATAGAATAAAATATTAATATCAGATAAATAAATCATGAAAGAAATATGAAAAATTTTTCATTATTGTTTCCTTTAAACATAAAACGGACAAAATTATATTTTATTTGAGAATAGTACAAATTCGTCTTATTAATTAAAAGGAGCAATTATGAAAAGATATTTACTATTAATTGTAAGTATCATCATTATCTGTGGAACTGCTTTTGCTCAAACGTATGTTGGCCCGGAAAAATGTCTTAACTGTCATAATAATGTTGGCTTAGGGGATATGACTATGTGGCGTACATCAGTAATGGCAAATGGTTATTCTGCAGTATTGGATGATACTCATTCTATGCAGGATTTCTTCGGGGTTGTAAACGATTATAATCAAAATTTGGTTGATGATTTTAAAGATGGTCTTGATTTTAATACCATTTCCAGTGTTTTTGACCCGTTTAAACCTAATGCACCAATTTTAGCATACTCTGAAACAGATGGGTACACAATAACAATTGGTGAAGTAACACATAAAGTTATACTTACCTATGGTGGCTCAGGAAATTACAAACAAAGATATGCGTTGCAAATGGTAGCTGCCGATGGAAATACAAAAGATCTTTATATTTCTCCTATTCAGTACAATGAAGTAACACATGAATATGTACTTTATCATGCTGATGATTGGTATGATGCAAATAATGAACCTAAATTTACAAATGCAACTACAGTTGCAGAAATTCCACCTCTGAATTCAAGAAGTTTGGCTAAGGGTTGCGCCGGTTGTCACTTAACAGGACTTACTATTTCTAAAACTTCGGATGGCGAATGGCTTGCATCAGGTGCTGGTGTTGAAGACGAAGCAGATTATGCTGACCTCAATAACGTTTATGATTTAGATGGAGACGGGGATCTTGATCAAATAAATACAGCTTGTGAATCTTGTCATGGTCCTGGTAGCGATCACGCTGCTGGTCCATCCGCTGCAAACATTATAAATCCGAGTGTAGATTTAACTGCAACACAAGCTAATAATATGTGTGGAAAATGTCACACTAGAGGAAAAAGCTTACCAAATAATACTTTTAGCTATCCATTTGATGATGAAAACATGACTGAAATGCCATTAGGTGCTTTAGTTGCAGATTATTATACTGATGGTGGCGGATACTACGGTGACGGTATAAACTCAAGCAAACACCATCAACAATTTTTCGATTTATACAGATCATCAAAACCTACATTCCAATTTCATGAAGTAACTTGCTATGAATGCCACGATGTTCACAATAATAACTTACATAACATTAGAGAAGTAGTTGTTGAACAAGATGCAAATGATAATGACATTGATGTCCCAACTGCAGTAGCAAACAACACATTATGTTTATCTTGCCACGCTACACACGGACCTTTTGAAAATATTTCCGTTGAAATGGTAGCAGATTATGATAATAACGTTAATGCTATTGGAACTATAGTCAGTGAACATAGTAATCACTCATATGACCCGGCAGGAAATGGGGCATCCAATTGTGTGGGTTGCCATATGGCAAAAACTAATAAAAGCGCTATTCATTATGATGTTGTAAATCATACTTTCAAACCTATTCAACCAGAAAAAACAAAAGAATTTGCTATGCCGAATTCTTGTGCTGTTGGCTGTCACAGAGAAGAAACATATCCTAATTTGGGAGTTGATGTATCAGGTGATGTTCTATCAGATTGGAGCGAAGCGTCGGATATCGCACTAGCTGAAGCGTTAATGATCTATTATGGACCTGGTGGACAATGGTGGGATACTGATCAAGTTACAGGCGTAAAGCTTGCTGATCATGAGGTTCCTAATAACTATACGTTAGCTCAAAATTACCCGAATCCTTTTAACCCAGCTACAATAATTGAATTTTCTATTCCTGACGAGAGTGACGTTTCTTTGAAAATATTTGATGCAATCGGCAAAGAAGTTGAGTTATTAGTTAATGAAACTAAGAGCGCCGGTAATTATAAATTCTTGTGGGATGCTTCACAGTATTCTTCAGGTATTTATTTTTACAAATTGCAAACCAAAGATTTTGTAGAAGTTAAAAAAATGATTTTGATGAAATAATCTCTCATAGTGGTTTCTCCATTGTAGGTAATAAGACGAGGCTGCCTTCGGGCAGCTTTTTTTATTAACTCATTTTTATAATTAGTTGTATCTTTCAATAGTGTTTTTATCCGTTCAAACAAAAAATCTTGAAATAGTTTTTGCATTTATTATAAAAAGAAATTTAAATGGAATATTTAGTTATAGCCCTTGTTGCATTGTTTGTTGCTGGATTAACTTTTTTCTCTGGTTTCGGTTTGGGTACTTTGCTCATGCCGGCTTTTGCATTGTTTTTCCCGGTTCATATAGCGGTTGCAGCTACCGCAATTGTTCACTTCGCAAATAATATCTTCAAGTTTATTCTAATTGGAAGGCAAGGAAATTTGAAGATTGTTTTAACTTTTGGTATTCCGGCGGTTATTGCCGCAATAGCAGGAGCTTATCTCTTAAATTATGTAAGTCATTTTGAAGGAATATTTACGTATTCAATGTTTGGTG
>JANQIV010000260.1 GCA_028282005.1 Melioribacteraceae bacterium
ATGAAAGACCAGGTTGATTCGATTAATCAGAAATACAAAATTTCTTCATTCATCAACAGTTCATTGGAATACAATGAAATTGAAGCTGTTCTAAGGAAAATTAAAAACAGAGAAATCAAAATTCTTTTTTTATCTCCTGAAAAACTTGAAAATAGATCCTTTGCTGAAAGGATAAAAAATCTTGCACCTGAATATATTTTCATTGACGAAGCACACTGTATCAGTGAATGGGGCCATGACTTTAGGCCAAGTTATAAAAAGATTAAAGATTTTTGCAGCTTTACGGAAGCCAATAAAATAAGTGCTTTCACTGCAACTGCAACTCCGGATGTGCGTGAAGATATTATCAATCAATTGAATTTATCGAATCCTAAAATAGTTGTGCGAGGATTTGAAAGGCCGAATTTATCTATTAAAGTTTTTAAAACTGATCGAAAAAAAGAAAAGACTTTAGAGATAATAAAAAACAATATGCTGCCGGCTATTATTTACACTTCCACAAGAAAGAATACACAAAATGTTGCAGAGTTTTTACAGGCTAACAAAATTAAAACTACATATTATCACGCAGGATTAACACCAGATTTGCGAAGATTGATTCAAGATGATTTTATGAATGACAACATAAAAATCATTGCTGCAACAAATGCATTCGGGATGGGAGTTGATAAAAAGGATATCAGAACAATTATTCATTATAACTCACCAGGTACAATTGAAAACTATTACCAGGAAATCGGAAGAGCCGGTAGAGACGGTAAAATCTCAAATGTATTTTTGCTATTTGACCAGGATGATGTAAAACTTCAGAAGTACTTTATCAGATCTGCTAATCCTTCCTTCGAAGATATTAAAACCATTTACAACAAGATTTGCGACTATGCAAATATTGCTGTTGGCAGCAAATATGAAAAAGAAATTATCCTCGATAATAAGTTTAACAAATTCATTATAGGCAGTGAAATTTCTTCAAACCAGATTGCAGTACTTCTAAATATTTTAGAAGAAAACCAACTTATCAAACAAGTTTCGAATTACAAAAAACGATACTATTTCAAATATTTGTTGAGCAGTGCCGACCTGAAAAAGTATATAAAAAAAATTGCTGATGATTCTCTTAAAAATATTTTAGTTTTTTTACTAAGAAATTACAGCAATGAACCTTTTTATTCTAAGATAGCGATTGATATAACCGAGCTGTCCGAAGCCGCAGGACTAAATAAGTATTTTTTAATCAATAAATTGAAAGAACTTTCCGGTTATTCTATTCTCGAACTTGATTCTCCATCGATGTTTCCTACTCTCAATTTATTGGGTACACGAGTTGATTCAAAATACTTGCGAATTGATTATGAAAAATTAACTGAAAAGAAAAAGCATTCAGAAATAAAGCTCAATGAAATACAAAGCTTTGTAGAAACTGATGATTGCAGAATGCATTTTATCATCAATTACTTTGGGGAAACAGATCAGTTTTATAAATGCGGCATTTGTGATAACTGTATGGGCAGTAAGGAATCTGTGGATCATTCAATTGAGTTTCTTGAAGAAAAAATTCTTGATGTAATCCATGCTGAACTTTCCTCCATTAAAGAAAAAGTTTTGATGAAACTGCTTACTGGAAATTCGCGTGTACCATCAATGAAGAATAACCCGAACTTTGGAATATTAAAGCACTATTCAAAAAACGAAATCAAAAATGTAATCAATTTATTGATTTCGAAATCTCTGCTTGAAAGAGTGAATGACTATCTTGCTCTTTCGCAAAAAGCTAAAAGTAAGTATTTACAAAGTGATCCTGATGAAAATCAATTGAATTATGACAAGCTGGAGCTCTACCAAAAATTAAAGCAAGCAAGAGACGAAGGTGCAAGAAAATTTTTTCAAAATGCTGAATTAATTTGTAAAGAAAAAGTTATGAGAAATATTGCAGAAGAGAAACCGGATAGTTCTCAAGATTTACTTTCTGTAGAAGGATTTACACAGAGAAATTTTAACAAAATCGGCAATGAGTTTTTAGAAATTATTAAAGATTATTTAGAGAAAACAAAAATTAAAACAAAAGAAACTTCAAAAGAACTGCCGGAAAATATTTACAATGTTTACGAGCTCGTAAAAAAAGGATATAGCTTAATAGATATTTCAAAAATTACAAAACTACCCGAGGCAGTAATCTCAATGCAAATAGAAACTCTGATTGAATTGTACCCGGATATTTCAATAAACTCTTTAATTAGTTTGAAAGATGTAAAACTAATTCAAGCCGAATTGAAAAATGGAATTTTGGGTTTAAAAGAATTAAAAGAAAAGCTGCCAAATTCGATAAGCTATGCAATGATTAGAATTGTTCTTGCGAAGAGCCAATATCTTTAGTTTTAAGACTTTCCTTTTTGTTTTTCAAATATTCTTGAGATAAACTAAAAAAATTATCCCACTCTTTTTTATCATCTTTCAAGTCAGAAATAATTTTGTTGTATACATCAAGTGAAAGATTGAATTCCTTTAATATATCTTTCTTTTTAATTTCTATCGAATCTGACTCTGAAGGGTAAGTTTCATTTATAATTAAAAACTCAACGTAAACTTTTGCAGCAGAATCAATTTCATCATTTATTGATTCACTACAAAAGCTAAAAGCAAAAATTATGGTAAGAAGTAATATTCGATTAATCACGTTTGCTTGCTTCAAAGAGAATTTTCTTTTCTCTTTCAGTTAGATTTTGATAACCGCTTTCACTGATTTTATCTAAAATTCTGTCGATTTCATCCTGATCAACATTACCGTCATCTTTTTTGTTATTTGAAATATCATAAAAAGATGCTTCTTGTACGTCTTCATCTTTTGAACCAAAACTGAAAGTTCGCCTAAACTTTGGTTGCTGTTCTGAAGTTGGGGTAGTAAACTTATCTTTAAATGAGTTGAACATTCTTTCAACATTCACCCCCCTTTTTCTATCATAAAGAACAAACAACAATCCGGCTACTGCTCCACCGAGATGAGCTAAATAAGCAGTATTATCACTGCCTGCTCCAAGAGTCATATCTTTAATCGATAATAGTTGAATCACCATTATAAAAGCAATTAAATACTTTGCTTTTACCGGGATTAAGAAGTATAGATAAATATATCTGTCAGGGAAAAACATTGCGAAAGCAACCATTACTCCGAACACTGATCCGGAAGCACCGATTGTAGGGCCTAAAGCTGAAGTAAACAGGGGAGCTAAAAGCAATTGAAATAATCCGGCAATTATACCGCATCCTAAATAAAACAATAAGAATTTTTTCGGTCCCCACAAATTCTCAATTTCAATTCCAAACATCCATAGCACAAACATATTCATTACAATATGCCAGATGTCGCCGTGTAAAAACTGATATGTTATTAACTGCCAAGGCAGAAAAATAAAATCACCGTAACCGCTCAACGGCACCATTCCGAAAACAAGAGAAATCCAATTTCCAACAAGAATATTCCCGATAACAATTTGCTGAGCAATAAACTGTATAAAGAATACAATTCCATTTATAATAAGTAAGTTTTTTATAACAGGCGGGAAAAATGAAAAACCACCAAATCCCGAGGGTCTATAATAATCTCTATCTCCGTATCCCATTGTTGTCCTTAATCCTAAATTTCGATTTAAGATATAATATTTTTCAATAAATTAAAAGAAGCAATCTTAAGTAATTAGACTGCTTCTTTCAAAAAATGTTCTCAAAAAAATAAATTAACTAAGCATCAGTTAAAGCGGCAACACCGGGAAGAATTTTTCCTTCAAGGTATTCAAGGGAGGCTCCGCCACCAGTGGAAACGTGGCTTACTTTGTCATCTAATCCAGCTTTTTTAATTGCTGCAGCAGAATCTCCACCGCCAATAATTGTTACTGCACCGTTTTCTGTTGCTTCTACTAACGCTTCAGCTACGGCATTAGTTCCGCCTGCAAAGTTATCAAATTCAAAAACACCCATTGGGCCATTCCAAACAACAGTTTTGCTATTTGCAATTTCGTTTTTAAACTCATCAATTGTAACTGCTCCGATATCCAATCCCATTTTGTTTTGAGGAATATTATTTACATCAACTATTTCTGCAGGCGAATTGTTGCTGAATTCCGGTGCAACTTTTACATCTTTTGGCAAAAGGAATTTAACAGTACTTGCGTCAGCTTTTTCCAATGTTTCTTTTGCAAGATCAATTTTTTCTTCTTCAAGAATTGATGTGCCGATTTCTAATCCTTGTGCTTTGAAGAAGGTATAAGCCATTCCACCACCTATAATCAGCGTATCAACCTTAGAAAGTAAGTTTTCAATAACGTCAATTTTACCGGAAATTTTTGCTCCACCTAAAATTGCAGTGAAAGGCCTTAGCGGATTTGAAACAGCATTGCCCAAGTAATCAATTTCTTTCTGCATTAAATATCCGGAAGCACAGGCATCGATATATTTTGTTACACCTTCTGTTGAGGCGTGGGCTCTGTGCGCAGACCCGAAAGCATCATTAACATATACGTCGCCAAGTTCAGCTAACTGCTTCGCAAATTCAGGATCATTTTTAGTTTCAGCAGCATGGAATCTTAAATTTTCAAGTAGCAAAACGTCACCATCCTGTAAAGAATCAACAATTTCTTTTACATTTTCGCCAACACAGTCGTTTGCAAACATAACATCTTTACCAATCAATTCACTTAATCTAACGGCGGCTGGTTTTAAACTAAATTCAGATTTAACTTCACCTTTTGGTCTGCCAAGGTGGCTCATTAAAATAGCTTTTCCACCATCATTTATAATTTTTTTTATTGTAGGCAAAGCAGCTACGATTCTGATATCATCAGTAATATTTTGGTTATCATCTAACGGCACATTAAAATCAACTCTAACTAAAACTCTTTTACCTTTTAACTCAACATTCTCAATTGAAAGCTTATTCATATTGTGTTTCCTCAAATTTTATTTCAATCAAAAAAAAGGCGGCTAATGCCGCCTTAATTAAATTTATCTGTAATTAAACAGTGGCCATGTGTAAGATTAAGTCTACTACTTTACAGGAATAACCCCACTCGTTATCATACCATGAAACTACTTTTACAAATTTTTCATTAAGCATGATTCCGGCACCTGCATCAAATACTGATGTTCTTGGCTCACCCAAAAAGTCGTTTGAAACAACTGCTTCTTCTGTGTAACCAAGTATACCTGCTAATTCACCTTCAGCTGCTTCTTTCATTGCTGCTTTAATTTCATCATAAGTTGTAGCAGTTTTCAAGTTAACTGTTAAGTCAACAACAGAAACGTTAGGAGTAGGAACACGGAAAGACATACCTGTCAATTTTCCGTTAAGATCAGGAATTACTTTGCCAACAGCTTTTGCAGCACCTGTTGAAGAAGGAATAATGTTTTGACCTGCACCTCGACCGCCTCTCCAATCTTTCATTGAAGGACCATCAACAGTTTTTTGTGTTGCAGTTGTAGCGTGAACTGTTGTCATCAATCCACTTTCGATACCAAATTTATCATGTAATACTTTAGCTAGCGGAGCTAAACAGTTTGTTGTACAAGAAGCATTTGAAGCAAACTGTTGACCGGAATATTCTTTGTGGTTAACACCCATTACAAACATCGGAGTGTCATCTTTAGAAGGAGCTGACATTACAACTCTTTTTGCGCCAGCATCAATATGGCCTTGAGCTTTCTCTTTTGTTAAAAATAGGCCAGTAGATTCAACTACATATTCAGCTTCAACTTCATTCCACTTAAGGTCAGCAGGATTTCTTTCTGAAGTCACTCGGATAGTTTGTCCGTCAACAACTAAATTGCCATCAACTACACTTACTTCACCTTTATATTGACCATGAGTAGAATCGTATTTTAGCATATAAGCGATGTAATTAACATCTATTAGGTCGTTGATACCAACGATTTGCACATCATCCAATTCCATTGCGCGTCTAAATACTAGGCGACCAATTCTTCCGAATCCGTTAATTCCAACTTTAATTGCCATTCTTTTTACCTCCAAATTCAAATAATTGTGAATAAATTAACCTTGAATATAGCATTATCAAGCCTGAATTTCAATTTAGTTGTGTTAATAAATTATTGCCAATAAAGACGGTAACATTAATTTATTATTTCTTTTGTTGAATAAGTCCTTAATTTTTCTAAATTTAAGGTTTGTGATGTATATCATAACTATTGGGAGTGCCGATGAACTCTTTATCTGAGTTTTTACTTTATGTTCCTATCTTTTCAGACTTACCCAGCGAGGCTGTAGAAAAAATCTCAAACACGGGAAGTAGAAAATTTTATAAGAAAGACAATGTAGTTCTAATGGAGGATGATACCGGCTCAGCATTATTCGTAATTATTGACGGTAAAGTTAAGGTTTCCCGTACAAGTAATGACGGTAAAGAAGTAATCCTCACAATATTAAATGAATCTGATTTCTTTGGTGAAATGGCAATATTAGATGGACTGCAAAGATCTGCTACTGTTACAGCTTTGGAAGACTCAGAATTATTTATTATTCAAAGAAATGACTTTTTAGATTTATTAAAAGAATACCCCGAAATTTCAATTGCCCTGCTTTATGAATTGACAAAAAGGCTGCGTGCCGCTGATATGAAAATTAAAGCACTATCACTTAAAGATGCTGAAGGTAAAGTAGCAACCGTAATTTTACAAATCGCAGATGACGTTGGAATGATCAAAAAAGGCGTTGTGGAAATTGAAAAACTACCGTTGCAGCAAGACCTTGCAAACATGGCTGGAACATCTCGAGAAACAATTTCCAGAACACTGCATACATTTGCTAAAAAAGGTATGGTTGAATTAGAAGGCTCAAAACTAAGAATATTGGACTACGAGAAATTTAAAGAAACCTACGTTTAATATGCTAAAAACCGACCTACACATGCACACTACTTACTCTGACGGTCGGTACACGCCAACCGAACTAATTGAGTTAGCACATTCAAAAGAATTGCAAGTTATAAGCATTACTGACCACGACAGTATAAATGCATATAAGGAAGCATTTGAAGCAGCAAAAGATTACAATATTGAACTAATTACCGGTCTAGAAATTAGCACTGATATTGAAGATACCGAAGTTCATTTACTCGCTTATTTTGTTGATACCAAAGGAGAAGAACTTAATAAGTATCTTGATTTTTTCCGTGAAGAGAGATTCCAAAGAGCTAAACGAATAGTAAAAAAACTTCAAAACCTTGGGCTAAAAATCACTATTGATGACGTAATGGATTTAGCAAAAAATAGTGCTATCGGCAGGCCACACATCGCTTCAACTTTATTGGAATTAAAATTGGTCAGTAATTTTTACCAAGCCTTTGACTTATATCTAGGTAATAATGCCCCTGCTTACGAGAGGAAAATTCATGTATCCGCACAAAGTGCATTGAAGCTAATCAGTGACGCGGGAGGGCTTTCTTTCATTGCTCACCCCGGTGGAATGGATGAATACATTCTAACAAAATTAATAAAAGCCGGTGTTGATGGCATTGAAGTACTGCATCCTTCCCATAGCAGATACCAGATCAAATTCTATAGAGGAATTGTAAACCAATATTGCTTGCTTGAAAGTGGGGGCTCTGATTTTCATGGCGGAGACAAAGGAGATGATGTAAATTTTGGTAAATATTATATTTCTTCGGCCAAAATTGAAGCTATGAAAAAAATGCTTGTGTAAAAAAAATTCTCTCCCAAAACAATTCTATTTATTATAATATTATTAAACGTTAATTTTGCCTTTTTCTAATTCGAATAAAATATTAGATTATTGTCAAAATCTTATCATTAACAAAATGAGGATAGATTATATTTTCTTTCTACACTTTATCCACAAATTAGGACTGCAAATGAAAACCAGGGTTTTCCTCATTTTTGCTTTTTCATTTAATTTAATTTTCTCACAAGGCATCGGTATTTGGAAAAATTATACCGATATGAAAGTTGTTAACAAATCTTTTAGAAATGGAGATGAAATTTGGTCCGCAACTGAAGGTGGACTTTTCAAATTTAATTCAGCTACTGAAGAATATGAATTCTTCACAAAATCAGAAGGGCTAAGTAGTCAGGTACTTACAGCGATTGATTACTCTGGTAATAATATTTGGATTGGTGCTAATGACGGGATGATTAATATTTATAATATTGAGACAAATCAATTTGATAGAATAGTTGATATTTTTACTTCAGACAAAAGCAAAAAACAAATCAATGATATTGTAATCAATGGTAATAGGGTTTACTTATCCTCAGATTTTGGTATTTCGATTATTTCAGAATCTAGTTTTGCATTCGAAGAAACAGTAACCAAATTTGGTACATTTCCTTCAGATACAAAAGTAAACAGCGTAAGTATAATAAATAAGATTTATGTTGCTACTGAACAAGGAATAGCAGTTCAAAAGGATGGTGCTGTTAACCTTTCATTCCCGGATTCATGGGAAACTTTTAACTCAAGTGATTTTGGTGCATCAAACATTAATAAAATTATTGATCATCAAGGTGAGCTTTTTGCTGCTTCTGATAATGGACTTTTTGTTTTCAGAAATAATAATTGGTCATCGGATTCATTTGACGGTCAAATAGTAAAAGATATTTATTCAAGCGACGCTGATATTTATGTTGCGTTAACTAATTCATTAGTACAGTATAATCCATCTAATTCGCAATCAAATATATTATTTGAAAATAACAGTTTAGAACTAAATCAAATTTTTTCGATTGAGGGATCAAACATTTCCGTTTCCACTTCGCAAGGATTAATGTTTTATTCAAATTCTCAAAATTTAATAACACCACCCGGACCCGAATTAAATAGGTTTATTAGCGTTACCGTTGATAACGACGGCAACTTATGGAGTGCCAGTGGTACAAACGAATTAGTTGGTGGATTTTACAAGTTTGACGGAGCAGACTGGACCAACTATACTACGACTAATTATTCTGACCTTCCTACTAATGCGTATCATAAAATTTATGCAGCAGATGATAATTCGATATACATAGCAAATTTCGGAAGAGGAATTACAAAACTTAAAGACGGCAACTTTGATGTATTTAATGCGTTTAACACTGATCTGGAAGGAATTAGTAATGATCCGGATTTTGTTGTTATAAATGATATGGCTGAAGATAGTCAAGGTAACATTTGGTTTGTCAACTTTTGGTCAACCAATGCAAAACCACTCTCACTTTTAACACAAGAAAATGAAGTACTTAACTTTAGTGTAAATAGTCCACGTATTGATTCAGATGACAATATAAATTTATTAGCTATTGACCGTTTTGATAATAAGTGGTTTGCAGTAACACAAGGAGCAACCGGTTTATTTTATTTTAATGAGAATGGAACATTTGATGTAACTTCTGATGACAATTCCGGAAGAATTACAACTAGTCTTGGATTAAATAGCAATACTATTACTGCTATTGCAGTTGATCAACGCAGCGATATTTGGGTTGGTACAAATGAAGGCGTAAACATTATTAATGTGCTTAACGAAGTTGATTTCCGTGTAAATAGTACTTCAGCAATTCCGATCAGACAACAAACTATTAATTGCATTACTGTTGATCCTATTAACCAAAAATGGGTTGGAACAACCGAAGGTGTCTTTGTCATGTCATCCGACGGATTTGAAATTATTGAACAATATACTTCAACAAATTCTCCTTTACCATCAAATGATATAAAGAGCATTGCTTTTGATGAAAATAAAGGGATAGCTTATATTGGAACTGACTTCGGCTTAAGTTCCGTAACTACTTCATCTGTTAAACCACAAAGCAGTTTCACAGATTTATTCGTTTACCCAAATCCATTAAATCTTAGTAATGGACAAAACACAGAATTGGTTATTGACGGACTTGTAAAAAATTCTTCTGTAAAAATATTAACAACTTCAGGTGTACTTGTAAGGGATATAGAATCATTTGAAGGACGTATAGCAATTTGGGATGGAAGAAATAATAATGGAGATTTGGTAAGCACAGGTATTTATATTATTGTGGCTTTTGATGAAGATGCTACAAATGTATCTAAATCAAAAGTAGCCGTGTTTAATCAGTAGATGAAATTATGATTGACTTAGTAGATCTATCTATCCAGTATTCAGGTAGATATTTATTCGACAACGTAAACCTAAGAATTAATAAAGAAGATAAAATTGCACTTGTCGGAGCAAACGGCTCCGGCAAATCTACTTTACTAAAACTTCTCAAAGGAATTGAAACTCCCGAATCCGGAAAAATTAATTGTTCAAAAAATATAAGTATTGGCTACCTCCCTCAAGAATTTATTAATCAAAGTAAAAGAGAATTATTTGATGAAGTAAAATCTTCTGTAAAAATTATAAGTGAAATAAGTAAAGAAGAAGAGAGACTCAATTCTAAATTGCTTGAAGAAAATTTATCTACTGATAAAAAAGATATAATTCTTGAAAAGCTTGGTGAACTCCATCATAGAAAAGATGAAATAAATTTTTATGAAATGGATTCGAATATTGAATCTGTATTAATGGGATTAGGATTTACAGTTAAAGATTTCAAAAGGAAGACAAGTGAATTTTCCGGTGGCTGGCAAATGAGAATTGAACTTGCGAAAATTCTTTTAAGTGAGCATAACCTTATTTTACTTGATGAGCCGACAAACCACCTTGACATTGATTCTTTGCAGTGGTTGATTGAATACTTTAAGAAATTTAATGGATCATTACTAATCGTTTCTCACGATAGATTTTTTATTAATGCAGTAACAAACAAAACAATAGAGATTTTCAATTATAAAGTTTCCTATTATAATGGCAATTATGAAGCCTTTCTAAATTTTAAAGAAGAAAGAGATGAACAATTAATCGCTACTTTCAAAAATCAACAAAAAAAGATAAAGCAAACAGAAAGATTCATTGAGAGATTTAGGTACAAGAATACTAAAGCCAAGCAAGTTCAAAGCAGAGTCAAACAATTAGAGAAGCTTGATAAAATTGAGCTGCCCGAATTCGAAAGTGAAATAAAAATCAGATTTCCTGAAGCTGAAAGAAGCGGTGCTGTTCCGGTTAACATTGAAGACTTATCAATGTCTTACGACGGCAGCAAGTTCGTTTTTGACAATCTCGATTTTCAAATTGAACGCGGGGATAAAATTGCTTTTGTTGGCCCGAACGGTGCAGGAAAAACTACTCTTTCTAAAATTATTGCCGGACAGTTAACTCAGACTTCAGGTGATGTGAAGAAAGGACACAATACGCACATCTCATATTATTCACAAGAAGTTGCTGACGATCTGAATCTTGAAAAAAATATTATTGAAGTTTTATCCGAAGTTTCAACTGAGTATACGGAAAACCAATTGCGAACTTTAATGGGATCTTTTTTATTTCATGAAGATGATGTTTTCAAAAAAATAAGAGTACTCTCCGGTGGAGAAAAAAGCAGAGTTGCGCTTGCAAAAATTTTATTAACTAAAGCTAATTTAATTGTACTCGATGAGCCGACAAACCACCTTGATCATAATTCCAAACTTGTACTGCAGGAAGCATTGATTAACTTTAACGGCTCGCTGGTTATTGTCTCTCATGATATTGATTTTATGAAACCGGTAATAAATAAAGTTTTTGAAATCCGTGTTGAATCAAAAAAAGTATTTTTAGGTGGAATAGATTATTATCTATCTAAAAGACAAGAATTACTTGAAGAAGATTTGATCAGCAAAACAACTTCAAACGATTCGGAGAAGATTTCAAAAAAAGATCAAAAAAGAATTGAAGCTGAAATCAGGCAAAAAAGACACAAAGCGACAAAAGATTTAAAAGCAAAAATAGAAGAGTATGAGTTAAAAATTGAAGAACTTGAAAATCTCAAAACTACTCTTGAAAGTGAATTGGGCAAAGAAGAGGTTTTCTCTAATCCGGCATTATCCAAAGAAAAAAATCAGCAATACGAAGAAACAAAAGAAAATCTTGAAGAAGCTTACCTTCACTGGACAGAGTTAACTACAGAACTCGAAGAAATTGAAAGTTCTTTTGAATAACTAATCAAGAAACTCTTCAGTTAATAAATAACCGCCGTAAAGAGGTGCATCGTCACCAAGTTTCGTCTCAACTATACGAACTTCCTTTCCAGGTTCTGGTAAAACAGTTGAATAAAAGGATTCTTGAATTTTTGGAATCATCCATTCACCCATTGCTTCAATCACTCCGCCACCCAATACAATTGTATCAATATTTAACAGTGTTGTAATGCTGCCCAAAACACTCCCAATAATTTTACACGAGCGTGACAAGTGTTTTATTGTTAATTTATCATCTTCCTTTACGGCATTAGCTAAAGCCTTGCTTTTAATTTTTTTATTTGCCAAAACAAACTTTTTAAGACTAGATTCTTTCCCATCTTTTATATCACTAATTATTGATTCAACAACGGCAGTTCTACTAGCTTGTTTTTCAAATGTTGAAGACTCTTCATCAAAATTTAATTTACCGTTTTTATCAACCTTAATATGACCAATTTCGCCGGCATAAAAAGAAGAGCCTCTATAAAGCTTACCCTCAAATATTAGCCCTCCGCCAATACCAGTACCAACAAACACAACCAACATGTTTTTGGCTTTACCATTAAACTCAAACTTTGCAATTCCTAAAGCAGCAATGTTTACATCATTTTCAATCAATACAGGAATGTCAAAATATTTCTGTAAAGTATTTTTAATGTTGTAATCTTTTATATTAAGATTTGGTGCAAAACCTATCATTCCAGTGAAGGGATTAACAGTACCCGGCACCCCAAGGCAAATCGACTTTATATCAGTTTCCTTTTTCTTCGTCAATTTTAGTAATTCACTAACTGAATCAGCAATATCTTTAACAATTGCATCAGCCCCCTTATTGGCATTTGTTTCTTGCTTTACACTCTCAATTATTGAGTTATTTTCACCCAGCATTGCTGATAATATTTTTGTTCCCCCTAAATCAACAGTAATAATATTTTTGCTTTGCAAGTTTTACTCCCTAATGATTAAAAGTCGATCATAAAAATAAAAATAAAAAAGTTTTTTTAAATAATTCTTTTTCACAACTTGATTCAAAAATTACCGCAACTATGATAAATGATAAACCGTTAAAAAGATTCGGACAAAACTATTTAGTTGATCAAAATATTATAAAAAAAATTATAAATGAAATTGATCCGCAATTTGATGATAACTTAATTGAAATTGGGCCGGGCGAAGGTGCACTAACTAAATTTCTTTCTGAGTCACTTAGAAATATTACTGGAATCGAAATTGATAACAGGAAAATTGAGTCGCTAAAAAATCGATTCAATAATATCGAGGTAATTAACAAAGATTTTTTGGAAATCGATTTAAAGCCATTTGCAAAAAACAAAAAAATCAGAATTGTCGGAAATTTACCATATTATATAACTTCGCCAATTTTGTTTCAACTAATCGAAAATATCGAATACGTTTATGATGCAACAATTATGGTTCAATATGAAGTAGCAAAAAGGATGACAGCAGGAATAGGCACCAAAGATTACGGCATTCTAAGTGTGATCTTAAATTACTTTGCCGAAGTTAAATTTTGCTTTAAGATTTCCCCAAATGTTTTTTATCCCAAGCCAAAAGTTTTCTCTGCTTTAGTGCAATTAAAATTTAAGGATAACTTTGAAGAAGAAATAAATAATAATCTTTTTATAAAAATTGTAAAAGCATGTTTCGGAAATAGAAGAAAAACGTTAAAAAATTCGTTGAGTAATAGTATATTTAAAGATTATAATTTTTCCGATATTGAAGACCTGCTAAAGTTACGGGCTGAAAATTTAAGTATCCAAGATTTTATCAAAATTACAAAATTGGTTCAAAGCCAGGATGACAGAATCAAATCAAAATAATCCGGTGCGCGATGTAATTCAAGTTGATGGTGAATTACTTGACAGCATAAACTTTCTAATTCAGCAAGAAAGAGACCAGGGATTACGTAACATTTTTGCTGATCTTCACTCTGCTGATATTGCTGAAATTATAAATCACTTAGGTTTTGACAACGCGAAATATGCCTTCCATTTATTGGATACAGAAATTGGCGGAGAGGTATTACCTGAGCTTGATGAAAACCTCAGGGAAAAAATACTTAAAGAGATCGAACCCGAAAAAATCACGGAAATATTTGAAGAATTAGAAGATGATGATGCCGCAGATATTGTAACTGAACTGCCTGATACAGTAGCTGAGCATGTACTTGAAAACATTGATTCTGAGCAGTCTGAAGATGTAAAACTCTTGATGCAGTATGATGAAGATACTGCAGGCGGTATTATGAACAGCGACTTTGTTTTTGTTCATGATACAGCTAATGTAGGACATGCTATTGAAGAGGTAAGAAAAAATGCAGAAGAGTTTGAGCACATTTATTACATTTATGTTTTGACAGAAGGAGAACAACTTGTCGGAGTTGTTTCATTAAAATCACTGCTGATTAATTCTTCTGAAAAATCCATTGCTGAAGTTATGGAAGAAGACTTAATCTATGTTACCCCAGAAATTGATCAGGAAGAAGTGGCAAATATAATTGAGAAATATGATCTTGTTTCGATTCCAGTAGTTGATGAAAATAAAGTAATGCTCGGAAGAATTACTGTTGATGATATTGTTGATGTAATTCAAGAAGAGGCTTCCGAAGATATTCAAAAAATTGCCGGTCTCTCTGAAGAACAAGAAGCAAGTGATACGGTTTTCAGAATTTCTAGAATCAGATTGCCATGGCTTATTTTAGCATTGGCTATGGAAATAGTCGCAGCTGTTGTTCTATCTAAATATGAACATGTTATAACCAGAATGGTGATAGCTACATTCTTCATCCCGATTGTAATGGCAATGGGCGGAAGTACCGGCGCCCAATCTGCAATTGTAATGGTACGTGGTTTATCTTCCGGAGATATTTGGATTAACGAAAGTTTGAAAAAACTTTCAAAAGAGTTTATGGTTGCACTATTAAATGGAATTGCATGCAGTATTTTATTGTTAGGTGCAACTGTAATTTTCTTTTCGGATAATGAAGGTTTCTCTTTGTATTTTGCTACAATACTATCAATAGCTTTACTTACAATCATAATTTTTGCAACTATGGTGGGAGCATCTGTTCCCGTTATTTTAAAGAGAATGGGGTTTGATCCTGCTTTAGCAACAGGACCTTTTGTTACTGCAACAAATGATATTCTTGGATTAGTAATTTATATATGGTTTATAATAGTTTTCTTTTTCAATTAAATGAAAATTCTTGTTCTATTACAAGGTTTAAGCTTCCGAATCAACTTTGCGAATTGTTTCAGCAATTATCGGGAAATACCTGTCAAGTGAACAATTTGCATCATCACGTAAATTACAATTACCTTCTGTATTTTGGGAATTGCATTCTGCACAAACTTGTTCTCTTAAAAGAACTATTAATTCATCAGTGCTTTCGGTTTCATTATTATTTATTACGTCAATCATTTTCGGGAAGTGATGTTCAACAGCACATATCTCTTTGTTTGATAAAGTGCAAACTCCGTTTTCATCGGAATCGACACAGATTGAACAGATGTTTTCGCGAATCGCTTGAATATATTTATTCATTTTAATTCCGGTTTTAATTCAAGAAAAAACAACATTTAATTGATAAATATAATTGAATATGGATAAGAAAAAAAGAGTTAAAAGAATATTCGATGCTATTAGCCACAGATACGATTTTTTAAATCACTTCTTAAGTTTGGGAGTTGATTATTACTGGCGTTGGCGTGCCCTAAAGCTGACAAAAATTAGTAAGAATACACGGCTGCTTGATATCGCTTGCGGTACTGGCGATTTTTCTATTGAAGCTAAAAGACAAGGTGTTGAATTTATTATTGGTGCTGATTTATCATTTAACATGCTTAATTTGTTTAATCAAAAGAAAGAATGGAGTAAAGGCAATATTATTCAGTGCGTTGCAGAGAATCTACCAATAAACGACAATAGTTTTACAAATATAACGGTAGCATTTGGCGTGCGCAATTTTTATGACATTCAAAAAGGATTTGAATCTTTTAATAGAGTATTAGATACTAAAGGAAAAGTAACTATTCTTGAGTTTAGTCTTCCTAAAAAAAAATTAGTAAAAGGCTTATATCTATTTTACTTCAACAATATCCTACCATTTATAGGAAAACTAATTTCCAAAGATAAAGAAGCTTATACTTACCTTCCTGAATCAGTCGGAGAGTTTGACAAAAAAATCGATTTAGTAAAATTGCTAATCAATTCCGGTTTTAAAAAAGTTGACCAGCATTATTTAACATTTGGATTAGTCCAAGTTGTAATTGCTGAAAAATGAAGTTTAAAAACAAAAAGTATATAAAAGTCAAGGCTCAAAATTGAATTAACAATTTCTTAACATATCTTATATTTATACACAATTCCTAAAGACGATAATATAGTTACATGGAGCGGTTCTTTGTAAAAATTGTTGCACACCTTTTTTACATAGGAACAGTCCTTGCATGCTGCTAGAATTTGATCAGTCGTAGTTTCCATACTGCCATTCCTTTCTAACAGTTTTGCCTGGAAAATTCACTTAACATTAAATCTTTTATTAACTGGCTGGGAAAATTTCGGTAATCAACTAATAAATGAGGCTAAAATGCTCACTAATATGAAGTTGAAGGGTAAATTCACAATATATTTTCTAACTGTTGGTTTGATACCTTTATTGATAGTTGCAGTCGTTAGTTATTCAATAGCCGACCATGAGCTTGAAAAAAAAGCTTTTGATCAACTTTATGCCATTCAAATCATCAAAAAGAATCAAATTGAAAATTACTTTAATGAAAGAAAAGGTGATATCACTGTTTATTCCAACAACAACGAAGTAGTTAATGCTGCAAGAAATTTCATAACAGCGTTTGACAGCGGCGGTTTATACGGAGAAGAATACAAAGAGTGGGAAAGCCAATATCATAATCACTTTAAAATGTATAATGATACTTATGGTTATTACGACGTGTTTCTCATTTCCCCCGATGGTGATGTAGTTTATACTGTTGCAAAAGAAGCTGATCTAGGTGAAAACCTTGTAACAGGCACACTATCAAATTCCGGCTTGGCAAAAGCATATAGAGGCGGTTTGAGAGATTTTGCATTTGTTGACTACGAATGGTACGATCCGTCAAATGAACCTGGCTCTTTTATTGCCGCACCGATTAGAGACGAATATAATGAACTTGTCGGAGTTTTGGCTTATCAAATTTCATTAAAACAAGTAAACGCAATAATGCAAGAAAGATCTGGGATGGGCGAAACCGGAGAAACTTATTTAGTTGGTGAAGATCTTAAAATGAGATCGGATTCTTACTTGGATCCTGAAGGACACTCGGTAATTGCTTCATTTGCAGGCACTGTGGAAAAAAACGGGGTTGATACAAAAGCAACTCAAGAAGTTTTTAGAGGCAATAATGGCCAAGAAATAATTATAGATTATAACAGTAATCCGGTTTTATCTGTCTACTCTCCTTTGGAAATCCCGGGCGGTGTTACTTGGGCGATTATTGCTGAAATAGATGAAGCTGAGGCATTTGCTGCAACAGTTTTTTTAAGAAATTTGTCAATTATAATTGGACTAGTGCTAGGACTGTTGGTTACTTTATTTGCAATTTCAATTGCACAAAACATCTCTACAAATGTGGCAATAGTTTCAGAAGGAATGAAAAATTTCAGTCAAAATGTAATGTCAAGATTAACTGCAGCTGCTGACTCAATGGCAAAAGGCGTTCTAGAATTAAATGTTCAAACTAAGGTAGAAAAAATAAATCTCAACTCTACTGATGAGATTGGTGATCTGGCTGCAGATGTTAATAATGTTCTAGATATGTCACAAGAAACAGTAAATTCAATTGCAAAAGCAATAAACACTGTCAAAGAAATGGTTGAAGAAACTAAAAAATTAGTCGATTCAGCCGTTGAAGGACAATTGAAAGAAAGAGGAAATGCTGAACGATTCGAAGGCGGATATAAAGAAGTAATCTCCGGATTAAATGAAACCTTAAACGCAGTTGTAACTCCTATTGAAGAATCAGGTAAAGTGCTAGAAGTAATGTCTTCAGGAGATTTAACTGTTAGAATGAAGGGAAATTACAAAGGGGATTTTGAAATAATAAAAAACAGTATTAATAATCTTGCTGATTCTTTAATGACAGCTATTCAACAAGTTCATCAAGCTGTGGAAGCTACTGCCAATGCCGGCAACGAGATATCTTCAAGTTCTGAAGAAATGGCGGCGGGTGCTCAGGAACAAAGTGCTCAAGCTTCAGAAGTTGCATCTGCAGTTGAAGAAATGACAAAGACAATAATGTCAACAGCAGGTAACGCTGGTAAAGCTTCTGAATTTTCTAAACATGCAAATGATTATGCTAAACAAGGTAACAGCAAAGTTCAAGAAAACAAAGCAAGCATTGAAAGAATTATCGGATCGGCACAACACACCGGAAATATAATTGCGTCATTGGCTGGCAAAACAGACCAGATTGGTGAAATTGCGCAAGTTATTGATGACATTGCCGATCAAACGAATTTACTTGCACTTAATGCTGCAATTGAAGCCGCCAGAGCCGGGGAACAAGGCAGAGGTTTTGCCGTAGTAGCAGATGAAGTTAGAAAACTCGCGGAAAGAACAACAAAAGCTACAAAAGAAATTGCCGAAACAATTAAGGCCATTCAAAACGAAGCTAAAGAGGCTGATGAATCTATGGTTGATGCTCGTGAAGCAGTAATGAAAGGCAAACAAATAACTGATGGAGTTGAAGATTCTCTTAATTCAATTTTAGATAGTACGGAAACTGTAATGTCTGAAATTAATCAAGTGGCAGCAGCCAGTGAAGAGCAATCAACAGCATCAGAGCAGATAAGTAAAAATATTGAAGCTATATCTTCAGTTACTCATCAGTCGGCGGCATCTACTCAGCAAATAGCTAAAGCCGCAGAAGATTTGAATAATCTTACAATCAATCTTCAAAATCTAGTTGCACAATTCAAAGTGGAAAACAATTCTCAACAAACGATGATGGACGCGAATAGTAATTATCTTGTTAAAGGGAATGATAATATGTTGATCAATAATTAATTTAATCATAAAATCTCGAGGAAAATTCTTCGAGATTTTATGATTGTTCAAGTAAATTCTTAAGGTTGTTAAAGGCTCTTCCGCGATGACTAATTTTATTTTTATCTTCTAACTCCATTTCAGCACATGTTATGTCATAACCATCAGGCATAAAAACCGGATCATAGCCAAACCCCTTGTTGCCCCTTGGTTCATCAACTATTTGCCCTTTAAGTTCACCCATAGCCGGGATTAGTTTTTCTCCGTCATAAAATAAAGCACAGCAGACAAACTTAGCTTTGTGGGGTTTTTCCAGCTCCTTTAATTCAGAGAGAAGTTTTTTATTGTTGTCAGAATAAGTACAATTTTCACCAGCGTATCGTGCAGCATAAATCCCAGGACGATTATCAAGCTGTTCCACCTCAATTCCGGAATCATCAGCAATTACCGGGTAGCCAAATTTATCGAAGATAGCCTTTGCTTTTATAAAAGCGTTAGCTTCGTAAGTATCTCCGTCCTCAATAATTTCAAACATCTCACCAACATCGGTTACTTTTAATAATTCGTAATTTGTACCGGCAAATATTTTTGATACTTCTTTATACTTATCTTGGTTGCCGGTTGCAAATACTAATTTACTTTTTATCATTATCTTCACCCATAATTTCATCAACCTTTTCCATAGCAAATCTCAAATGTGGAATAACAATTGAGCCACCAACGATTAATGCAATGTTAAAAGATTCGTTAAGTTCTTGCCTACTTGCGCCTTCTTCAATTGATCTGTCAATGTGATAAAGAATGCAGTCATTACATCTCAGAACCATTGAAGCAACAAGTCCCATTAGTTCTTTCGTTTTTCCATCAAGTGCTCCGGGGTAATAAGCTTTGTTGTCTAATGCAAAAAATTTTTTAAAATCACTAAACCCTGAATTTAATATTTTGTCGTTCATTTCAGTTCTGTATGCTTTAAATTCTTTAACGGATTTCATTGGTTCTCCTTTCAATCAAAATTTATTTTCTTTCTAATTCCTTTTTTAAAAACGATCCGGTTAAACTTTTTTTATTTTTTGAAACTACTTCAGGTGTTCCTTCGGCTACTATTTTACCGCCGTGCTCACCACCACCGGGCCCTAAATCAATTATATGATCCGCAACTTTTATTACATCCAAATTATGTTCAACAACGACAACCGTGTTACCCTTTTTAACAAGCTCAGTTAATACATTAAGCAATATCCTAACGTCTTCAAAATGAAGTCCGGTTGTTGGTTCATCTAAAATATATAGTGTTTTTCCTGTACTTACTTTACTTAATTCCGTAGCAAGTTTTACTCTCTGTGCTTCACCTCCGGATAAAGTAGTTGCTTGCTGTCCGAGAGTAATATAGCCAAGTCCTACATCATTAAGTGCTTTTATTTTTCTTTTAATCCGCGGGAAGTCGGAGAAGAATTC
>JANQIV010000003.1 GCA_028282005.1 Melioribacteraceae bacterium
TATTTTGATAATCACTTTCCTTATTTTGTCCATCCGATTCGTCACAAACGATTTAGAAAATTATTTATAAATTATTATATAATTATTTAAACCGATCAATCTAATTTGAATGATGACTTAAGAAATATCGCCTCCCAGGCAATAAATGACCAAAAAGATATTTTTGGGGATTTGCTTTTCCAAAAAATAGAAGCACACCAACCTGTTTATAAAAGTGAACCGGATTTGAATTTAGTTTCTGAGCCAATAAATGTAAAAAAAGAGAATAACTTTTTTATGGAAGACTGGAAAAAAAACAGAAAAACTTGATGACTTGTTTACGTTAATTAAAGACTGTACAAAATGTGACTTGTGTAAAACTAGAAACAAGTTTGTGTTCGGAGTTGGTAATCCCGATGCAAATGCCATGTTAATTGGCGAGGCACCCGGCGCAGATGAGGATAAACAAGGCGAACCCTTTGTAGGAAGGGCAGGTAAACTTTTAAATGATATTTTAAAAGCAATAAAGTTTGAGAGGGAAGAAGTTTTTATTGCAAATATTTTGAAATGCAGGCCGCCATCTAATAGGGATCCGTTACCTTCAGAAATGGAAACATGTATGCCTTATCTTTACAAGCAAATAGAATTAATAAAACCAAAAGTAATTTTGTGTTTAGGAAGAATAGCCGGTCAAGGTTTGCTTCAGAAAAAAATGTCGTTAACACAAATGCGCGGAAACGTATTTGAAGTGGAAGGTGTAAAAACCATGGTTACCTATCACCCGGCTGCATTGTTAAGAAACCCAAATTGGAAAAAAGGCTGCTGGGAAGACGTACAAAAATTCAGGAAACTACACGACGAATTAACAGGAAAATAAGATGGCTAAGGCTCCGGATAATTTTGACATAGAAAGATTAAAATCAGTTTCAAAACAACCACCAAATGCTATTGAAGTTGAAACTTCAGTTCTTGGCGCTATGCTTATTGATACTCAAGCTGTACCAAAAGCAATTGAGATTTTAAAGCCGGAGAATTTTTATAGCAAAAAGCACAACTTAATTTTTGAAGCAATGTGTTCATTGTTTGATGCAAGTGAACCAATTGATACTGTTACATTATATGAAGAATTAAAGAAATCGGGGAAGATTGATGAAGTTGGCGGTGCGGCGTATTTAAGTCTGCTTTCACAAGATATTTCTTCTGCCGCAAATATTGAATACCACAGCAGAATTATCTTAGAAAAATGGATTTTACGCCAGTTGATTACTACTTCTATGAACATTGCCGGATCGGCATATGAAGGGACAGAAGATGTTCTGGATTTAATGGACTTAGCTGAATCGAAAATTTTTCAAATAGCTGAGTCAACATTAAAAGAATCATACAAGTCGATGGACAAAGCTGTTCGTGAGGCTATTGAACACATTGAGGCAATTCACGCTCAGGAAATGGGTTCCTTCTCCGTTCCAACCGGATTGATTGAGTTAGATAATATGCTTGGTGGATTCCAGAAATCGGATTTAATAATTGTTGCTGCAAGGCCCTCCATGGGAAAAACAGCGTTTGCCCTTTCTATTGCTCGTAATGCTGCAATAGATCACGATGTGCCGATTGCAATATTTAGTCTTGAGATGGCAACAATACAACTTGTTACAAGGTTGATTTGTGCCGAAGCCAGAATTAACGCACATAAAGTGAGAACAGGAAAATTTAATGTTGAAGAAGGCCCCCGTATAAGTAGAACTGCACATAAACTTAGTCAGGCTCCCATTTACATAGATGACACACCTGCGCAGTCGGTTTTGGAAATTCGAGCTAAAGCTAGAAGGCTTAAAGCTGAAAAAAATATTGGAATGATAATGATAGATTACCTTCAGTTGATGGTTGGAGCCGGAAGAGAGGAGAGCCGCGAAAGGGAGATATCAAATATTTCAAGATCTTTAAAAGCTTTAGCAAAAGAATTAAACATTCCTGTAATAGCGTTATCGCAGTTAAACCGTGCAGTTGAACAATCATCTGATAAAAGGCCTATGCTATCTCACTTACGTGAATCCGGTGCAATTGAGCAAGATGCAGACGTAGTTCTTTTCCTTTATAGGCCGGAGGCTTACGGAATAATGTCTTTGGACGGAGTTCCTGATACAACCGGTTATGCAGAAGTTATTGTTGGAAAACAAAGAAACGGACCAATTGGTGAAGTCCCGTTACAGTTTATTAAAGATTATGCCCGCTTTGAAAATAGGGAAATGATTTACTCGGATATTCCAGCACAAATTGAAGAAGCCCCGGAAGAGGATTTACCAATATGAGAGTTATATTGCTTCTTGTTTTTGTATCATTTATCCAAGCACAAGTTTATACACAGAAAGATGTTGATGTTTGCAATTCCGTATTTGGTGTAGCTGTTTCGAAAAACCTGCAAGAAAAACCAATTAACGAAATTATCATTGAAATAGGAAAGTTCTTTATCGGAACTGACTATGAAGCAAAAACTATTGAGCCTGAGAAAGAAGAAGAAGCTATAGTTTATTTAACAGGATTTGATTGTTACACTTTTTTGGAAACGTGCTTGGTTTTTGCACGATGCATAAAAGAAGGTAAAACAGACTTTCAACATTTTACAGAAGAGTTAATAAACATTAGATACCGTAATGGTGTTTTGGAAGAATATCCTTCGCGGCTTCATTATTTTTCTGATTGGATTTATGATACAGCCAAACGTGGAATAACGAGAGATGTTACAAAGAAAATCGGTGGGAGCCGATATCAAAATCATGTGAATTTTATGAGTACCCATACTGATTCTTACAAACATCTGAAAGACAATCCGGGATTTGTTGAAGAAATGGCAAAATTGGAAAAAGAAATATCATCACGCCAATACTATTACATCCCTCGAAGTGAAATAGCAAAATTGGAAGACGGAATTCAAAACGGTGATTTAATAGGATTAACAACGAATGTAAACGGATTGGATATTTCTCACACTGGTATTGCTTACAAAGCTGAAAATGGTAGAATCCATTTAATGCATGCCCCAAGCAAAGGAAAGAAGGTTCAAATTACTGAAATTCCTTTAGCGGACTACGTCAACAACAATAAAATCCAGACAGGGGTAATCGTAGCGCGGCCTCTCTAACTTAACAAATCTTTAACTTCAATTAATTTGCTTTTAGAAATACACCTCATTACATTTCGATAAATAACGAAATGAAATTATGCTGGAAGAAAAAGTAAAACTCTTTAAGGCTTTGTCGGACCCTAATAGATTGAGAATACTGAAAATGCTGCAGTCTAAGCCATTATGTGTTTGTGAAATAACTACAGTGCTTAAATTAGCGACATCGACTGTCTCAAAACATTTGAGTGTTCTAAAACAGTCTGGATTTATAAATGAAACTAAAAACGGCAAATGGATTGATTACTCAATAAATATAAGGCCGGGAGATCAAAGAGTTTCAAGTATTTTGTCTTCGTTAGATTTTTGGATAGATGATGATGAGACAATCATCAAAGATAAAAAAAGAGTAAAAAATGTTGACAGACATGTTGTCTGCGGTAATTAAGATAATTCGCTAAATGACGAAATGAGAAATTTGAGAAAATGAGTAATCTTACTAAAAAGTTAAAAATATTGGACAGATACTTAACGTTGTGGATATTTCTCGCAATGTTTATCGGTGTGTTTTCGGGATATATGTTCCCTTCAATTGTTGATTTTTGGAATCAATTTCAAAGCGGAACGACAAATATCCCTATTGCAATTGGTTTGATTTTAATGATGTATCCTCCACTCGCAAAAGTTAGGTACGAAGAATTACCAGAAGTATTTAAGAATGTAAAAATACTTTTCCTCTCTCTCATTCAAAACTGGCTGATTGGTCCCATTTTGATGTTTGTATTAGCTGTACTGTTTTTGCAGGATTATCCGGAATATATGGCAGGTTTAATTATAATAGGATTAGCACGTTGTATAGCTATGGTAATCGTTTGGAATGAACTGGCAAAAGGGGACACAGAATATGCAGCCGGACTTGTTGCGTTTAATTCTGTTTTCCAAGTTTTGTTTTTTTCTGTTTATGCTTATGTCTTTTTAACTGTTCTTCCTTCTTGGATCGGTATACAAACATTTGAAG
Source organism: Melioribacteraceae bacterium (assembly GCA_028282005.1). GTDB lineage: Bacteria > Bacteroidota > Ignavibacteria > Ignavibacteriales > Melioribacteraceae > JANQIV01. The sequence goes on from JANQIV010000003.1 coordinate 4,116, forward strand.
TAGATATAACAATATCACAAGTAGCAGAAAGTGTTTTAATTTATTTAGGTATTCCGTTCTTTGCCGGGATGATAACGAGATTTGTTTTATTAAAACTGAAAAGCAAAGAATGGTATGAAAATAAATTTATACCTAGGATTAGTCCAATCACATTAATAGCATTGCTATTCACAATTGTTGTGATGTTTTCACTAAAGGGTGAATTCATTGTGAAAATACCTTTTGATGTTGTCAGAATTGCCATTCCTTTGGTGCTCTATTTTGTGATTATGTTTTTTGTTTCCTTTTTTATGGGCAAAAAAGTTGGAGCGGATTATTCAAAAACTACTACACTTTCTTTTACTGCAGCCAGTAATAATTTTGAATTAGCTATTGCTGTTGCAATTGCTGTTTTTGGAATAAACTCCGGTGAAGCTTTTGCAGCAGTTATCGGGCCTTTAGTTGAGGTACCTGTTCTTATCGCATTAGTAAATGTTGCATTAAAACTTCAAAACAAATTTTTTAAAAATCCTAAACCGGCAGATTTTGGTACGGATGATCTCTGTCCAAAATAAGGGGGAAAAATGTTAGCAATAATTTATTCAATAATAATTGGAATGGTCATGGCATCAAATTTAAATGTAGACGTTGTTGGCTTTATAAATAAAGCGAAATTAGATTTTGATTCGATTAGCGAAGAAAGGAAAGAGATTTTAAGTAAACTTTCAGACTATATTAAAACTAAATCAGATAAAGGCGAAGAAATAAATTTAACATTTATTTGTACTCATAATTCCCGCAGAAGTCATATGAGTCAAATATGGGCACAAACAGCAGCTGAATATTATGGTGTAAAAAATGTATTTACTTATTCTGGTGGCACAGAGGCAACCGCTTTTAATCCGCGTGCAGTAAAAGCATTGAAGAAGGCTGGATTCTCGATAGAAAAGACAGGGGAAGCTAAAAATCCGGTTTATCTTGTTAGCTATGATGATCACCACAAAGAACCTTTGAAATGCTTTTCAAAGAAATATTCAGATGAATTTAATCCGCAAGAAAATTTTATTGCTGTAATGACATGTACTGACGCTGATGAAGCTTGTCCGGTAGTATTTGGTGCAGAAGCAAGATTCTCTATTCCATTTGAAGATCCAAAAAAGTTCGATGGAACAGACAAAGAAGAAATGATGTATGATCAGAGGTGTAAGCAAATAGCAACAGAATTGCTTTACGTTTTTTCCTCTGTTAAGTAATACTCCATGGAATGCCGCATCCCTCCCAGTGCGGCATTCTAAAAATATAAAATCGGATTACTATTTTTTTTGCGCAGCTTTATTCGTAAAATGTGGTGAATCACCCCATTCGCCAAGCCCAATCTCTTCATCTATTTTCAATATTCTGCTTTCCAGGCATCCCATGCATAAATCTGAGTTTTCATCGATGCAAGGCTTATTTTCATACAATTGGTAACTCGGGCGGTAAATAGTATCAGTAACATTAGGCATAATTATATTTGCCCCGGCTTTTAATCCCATCTCTCTGCCATAAGTCTTTAAGGCTTGTAATGCAGTGGTTGAGGCAATGTTTACATCCTTCAAAAATAGGCGAACTGCAGCTATCATTTTCAAACTTAGCATGTATTGATTTTCTTTTATTGAATCAAAATCTTCAATAAGTTCAGAAGTTGGTGTATTTTCGCTTACAATGTATGGTCCCATCCCAATCATGTCGATATCATGCTTTTTGAAAAATAAAATATCATCAACAAGATCATCAATAGTCTGCATCGGCAAACCAATCATTACACCTGTTCCAACTTGATAGCCTACCTCTTTTAAAAGCTGGAGGCAGTTTACTCGTTGTTCAAAATTATGGTCTTCCGGATGAAGTTTTTTATAAAGTTTGGTGTTCGATGTTTCAACTCTAAGTAAATATCTATGAGCTCCGGCATCAAACCAGCGTTGGTATGTTTCTTTAGTCTGTTCACCAAGAGAAATCGTTATTCCCAACTCACCTTTTGAAAGTTCTTTAATCTTTTTAAGAATGCGTTCAATAAAATCTACAAAAATTGGATCATCCCTTTCGCCGGACTGCAATACCACAGATCCGTAGTTTTGCTTATAAGCCCACTCAGCACCAGCAATAATTTCTTCTTCTTTCATTATGTAGCGTTCAACTGTTTTATTGCTTTTTCTAATTCCACAATAGTAGCAGTCTTTTTTGCAAATATTACTAAACTCAATAATTCCACGGAACCAGACTTTTTTGCCAATATTTTGTTCTTTTATTTCATAAGCTTTGTCAAAGACTTTTTTTAATTCATCTTTGTTTTCTATTAATAGCAAATACTTCAGATCTTCTTCAGATAGCTCAATTCCGGAGTCGATTTTTTCAAATATATAATTCAACATAAAATTCCCAGTTTTTTGATTTACAAATATAAATGATGTTCCAATAAATGGATAAGTAAATTTTCATTTTCGATATTCGGTCAATTAACATTCTTTTAATTAGTTAATTTTAAAATCCAATTGTTTTCGATTTATTTATTTCTTATCCTTAATAGATAAAATATATGATAATTTCTTTTAAAGTATACTTGCAATTATTTCAAACCATTTTAGGAGATCAATATGATACTAAACAACGCAACAAACTCAAATGCATCATGGCGAGTTTGGAATTCTGAAGGCGAACTAAGAGGAACTAAAGGCCACGATTCTTGGGGAACAATTACTCCACCAGCTGGGCCGTTTAATTATAGTGCAGAGTTTTCTGGGCCAGATGGAACAGCAACTGCTTCAAATATTGATAACCCTGATGCTTGCTTAACTTATACGGGCACCGCAATTTTAGTTACTTACCCAGGAGCGTAATTAGATTTTATAGTTAGTTCTTTATCCCGGGATTCAAAAGATTCCGGGATTTTTATTTTAAATATCTTTTGGATTCCGTAATAAATGCGTTATATTCATAATTATATTATACGGATTCCAAAACAAATAAAAATTAGAATGAGTACACTAAACGGAAATGACGAAATTTTGATGTTAACAATTCTCGCACTTAGAGATAATGCATACGGTGCAACAATGATGAAGCATTTGAAAAAGATTACTGATAAGGAATGGTCAATTGGTGCAATTTATGACCCACTTTACCGGTTAGAGAAAAATGGTTATGTGGTATCAGAATTGACCAACCCAGTTCCAGAAAGAGGCGGGCGAAGCAAAAGGCTTTACAAAATTACTGAGAAGGGTATTGCGGCACTCAGAGAACATAAGAGAGTCCGCAATGAATTAACGGATGGATTACCGGATTTCGCATGACTAAAAATAAAAACAAATGAATAGAAAGAGTCCACCTAAGCTGGCGAAATTCTTAATTAAAAGTTTTTCCATTTTTCATCATGAGCAAATGGCTTTGGGTGATCTTGAAGAAATTTATGATCAATTGCTTGAAGATGAAGGAAAAAAATATGCAGATAAATGGTACTGGCGACAGGCATTAAAATCAATACCACATTTATTAAACAACATAATTTTCTGGGGGGAAATAATGTTTAAGAATTACACTCTTATTTCGTTTCGTAATTTCGCAAAAAATAAACTTTTCTCATTTATTAATATAGCCGGATTAGCACTTGGTGTTGCAAGCTGTATTTTCATTTTTATGTTCATTCAGCATGAGCTTAGTTATGACACTTTCCAGGATGACTACGAAAGAATTTACCGCATTGCAATGATGAAAAAAACGGAATCAAAAATTGCCCGCTGGGGAGTTAACACACCAATGCTGAGTCCGACTTTAAAGGATAATTATTATGAAGTTGAAAACATCGGCAGATTCAGTGATATATTTAATTCTCAGGTAAAACGTGGAACAAATATGTTCTACGAAGATGTAAATTATGCAGATACTGAATTCTTGGAAGTATTTTCGATGAGAATTGTTCATGGTAAAATTGACGGTGCACTTGACAGGCCTGCTACTGCGGTATTGACAAAAGGAGCAGCGGTCAAATATTTTGGTGATGAAAATCCTATTGGTAAAACAATACAAGTCGACACAACAGATTTTGAAATTACAGCAGTTATAGAGGATCCTCCTTCAAATACACATTTAAACTATGAAATTCTTCTTTCGCTGATTAGTATGAAAAATGCTTGGTGGTATGTGCATTGGCCAAGCGGTACTTGCTTTACTTATGTCAAATTAATACAGGGTACCGATCCTATAGCTTTCGAAAATAAAATTAGAAATCTGGCCGACAATTATTCTGCTAACTTTAATCAAATTGGAATTAAAATCGAATATTTTCTTCAACCGCTTGCTGATATTCATTTATATTCAAACCTTGATTATGAACATGAATCACCAGGTAATCCGACTTACATTTATATTTTCTCCGTTGTGGGTATGCTTGTGCTTTTTATTGCTTGTATGAATTTCATAAATCTTTCAACTGCCAAATCGGCAAACCGGGCAAATGAGGTTGGTGTACGCAAAGCCATTGGTGCTCATCAAAAACAGTTAATTTATCAATTCTTATATGAGTCCGTTTTGCTTTCTTTATCCGGGTCAATCTTAGCAGTTGTGATAATGATTATTTCCTTACCCTATTTCAATGACTTAACCGGGTTTGGCTTTGTATTTAGTGAACTTTTGCAATGGGAAATAATTCTGATTTATTTCGTTTTTGCAATACTACTTGGAGTTGTTGCCGGTATTTATCCATCAATTGTTGTTTCATCATTTAATCCGACAAAAATATTAAAAGGCAATATTAGTGCAGGAAGCAGAAATCCGTTTTTTAGAAAAATCCTTGTAACTGCTCAGTTTACTATTTCCATTATTTTGATAATCGGAACAATGATTATTTTTAGGCAGATTGATTTTATGCAGTCTCAAAATTTGGGATTTAATAATAAACAGAAGCTAGTTTTGTCCTTTCCTGATAACGGTTATTTAAGAAACAATTATAATTATGTTAAAAATGAATTCCTGAAATCTGCTGAAATAGATGGTGCGGCATCTTCATCGCATCTTCCGGGAAGACAGCTTTCCACTACCCGAATTTATTTAACCGGAAAAGAAGCCGAGACCGGTATTTCAATGGAGTATATTTATATAGATTATGATTTTTTGGATGTATTTGATATCCCTTTGCTTGCAGGGAGAAATTTTATGGAAGAAATGGGAACAGATACTGCCTGGGGCGGATTGATATTAAATGAAGCGGGAATAAAATCGTTCAGTTTTACTACTCCGGAAGAAGCGGTAAATAATAATTTTTGGAGAAGAAGTATTCCGTTAATCGGAGTGATGAAAGACTTTCATTTCAAAGGATTGCAAAATGAAGTTGACCCGATTTATTTTTCTTTTGCGCCAAGGGATTTTAAATACGTTACTCTAGATGTAAATTCTAACGATATCAGAAATACAGTCTCTTTTGTTGAAAATAAATGGAACGAACTTTTTCCGAATGAACCGATAGAATATTTTTTCCTTGATAAAGAATTTAACAAACAATATCGGCAAGAAACTCAAACAGCAGGATTATTCAGGATATTCACTTTGCTCGGCATATTTATAGCTTGTCTCGGTCTATTTGGGTTATCAGCTTTTATTGTTGAACAGCGAAAAAAAGAAATCGGAATTAGAAAAGTACTGGGCGCTACCGAAAAAAGTATAATAAAAATTATTTCAAGTGAGTTTGTTTTATTAATAACCCTTTCAAATTTGATAGCCTGGCCGGTTGCATATTTTGCGATTGATATATGGTTACAGAATTTTGCTTATAAAACTCCGATTAGTTTTGATCTATTTTTAGTGGCAGGTGGAGCAGCGTTTCTTTTAACAATTCTTACCGTTGGAACACAAGCATTAAAAGCAGCAAACTTAAATCCGGTTGACTCGATTGGAAATGAGTAATTATTCTTCTAATAATATTAAATGTTTGTAATTTTCATTTAAATTTTATTAAATTTTTATCTGCACTATTTAATTAAGAATTACTATAATATTTAATTGGAGAATTATTGCCTGAATTACCTGATATAACAATATACGTTGAAAGATTACAGCATTTCACAAAAGACAAAAAACTGAATAAAATACGTTTCGGAAATCCATTCTTTTTAAGAACAGCAATTCCCCCCATAAAATCTGTTGAAGGAATGAAAATAAAAAACATCGAAAGAATGGGTAAGCGCATTATCTTTTCTTTTGATGATGAATTGTTTTTAGTTTTACATTTAATGATTGCGGGAAGGCTGCATTGGGAAAAAGCAGGAGTCATAATCCCAAAGAAAAAAGGATTGGCTGCATTTGATTTTGATATCGGCTCACTTTTGATCACCGAGGTTTCTACTCAAAAACGAGCTTCTTTGCATTTGGTGAAAGGGAAGGAAGAATTAGATAAATTTGACCGTAAAGGGCTAGAGGTTTTAAACACTTCACTCGAAGAGTTTAAAACAGCAATTACATCGGAATCTCATACACTAAAAAGAACTTTGACTGACCCGACAATTTTGAGTGGGATCGGAAACGCTTATTCCGATGAAATACTCCACCGGGCAAAACTTTCCCCAATTTTATTAACAAGAAAAATTACGGATGAACAAATCGAGAAGCTTTTTGAAGCAACTAAAGAAGTTTTGGTAGAATGGACGGATTTGTTGCGAAATGAGGTTGGAGACAGTTTCCCCAAAAAAGTTACTGCTTTCAGAAAAGAAATGGCAGTTCACGGAAAATTCGAAAAACCGTGCCCTGTCTGCGGAACCGAAGTTCAAAGAATTAGATATTCCACAAATGAAACTAACTATTGCCCAACCTGCCAAACAGATGGTAAGCTTTTAGCAGACCGTGCTCTTTCGCGCTTACTTAAAACGGATTGGCCCCGTACGCTTGATGAACTGGATGACCTTTATGTAAACAAGTAAATTGAATTTTTTGAAACTAGATGAAATTTTTTTACTATTAGAAATAGATAGAAGTTAATAATAGTAAAAGAATTAAAATTATTTTGAACAAAGAGCATTTATCCCGAAATTATCAACTAAAATCTCTTCATAATTTCTTCGACTACATCTTTCAAAATTTTATTAAATTCTTCCGGTTTTTCTTGATTAAGAAAATGACCCGTTCCTTTCAAGACTCTAACATCAAATTTTGGATAAATCTTTTGATTCTTTTCTAAATTTGTCGGTCATTTATCTGCGTTGATATTTATTACTGGGATTTCTAGCTGTTTAATTTCTTTATCGTAATCATAATAAGAAAGATTTTCCATTGCGCTAATTCCTACTTCCGGCGGACTGGAGGACATATCTGCAGCAATCTTTTTAATTAAATTTGTGTCTGCATTTTCCGGGAACATCATACTGGATACGAAGTAGTAAGTAGTGCCCTTAAAATCATTTTTTAGTGATTCCATAATTTGATTGTACTGCTCTTCATTTCTTTCTTGAGCAAGGTCTTGAAAGTTATCCACACCAATTATTCCAATAACTTTTTCACCAAGTAGTTGTGCTGCTTCAATAGAGACCGATCCTCCCATTGAATGACCAATCAAAATAATTTTATCAAGGTTTAAGTGTTGAACCACTGATGCAACATCTTGCCCGAAAGCTTCTATAGTATAGTTTGTTCTCATACCTGATTTGCCATGACCAGCTAAATCAATTGTTACAGCCTTGTAATCTTTTGCCATTTCCTTTATTTGTAAATCCCAATAAGAATTATCACACGTCCAGCAATGAACAAAAACTAATGTTGGTGAACCTTGCCCTGAAACTGAGTAATAAATTTCTGTTCCGTCGTTTGATTTAACTTGTGCTATACTCTGAAATGAAAAGAAAATTAATGTTACAAGAATTAATAAAAATGACTTCATTTTATACCCCTAGTTTTTAAATCCATTCAAGATCTTCTTTTGTTATTTCGTGTTTTACTTCCCCGGTATGTTTTATAGATTTCGGTTCAATTAACATTACACAGCATTCTTCTTTTGCAATCGGCATATGATCAACGCCTTTCGGAATCACAATCATTTCACCTTCATTTAACTCTACATCTTTATCACGAAATTTAATAAGCAGCTTTCCTTTTACAATAAAAAATAGTTCATCTTCATCTGCATGATTATGCCAGACAAATTCACCTTCAGCTTTTGCTAGTTTAATGTACTGATCATTTAATCCGGAAATAATTTTTGGTGTCCACTGTTCTTTAAATAATAAAAATTTTTCTTTTAGATTTATTTTCTCCATTAGCTAAGTCCTTAAATGAGAGGATATTCAAATAATAAATGTATTTTATTCTACTTCAAACCAATGAACTTTATCGACTTTCTGAAATCCCAGTTTTTCAACAAGTTTTATCGAAGGTTCATTAGTTTGTTCAATATAAGAAAAAGGAAATAAACCGGCTCTTCTAACTTGCGAAATCATATATTCTGTTAAAATTTTGGCAAAACCTTTTCCACGGTGTTCATCCATAACATGCAGAAACCCTATTGCATTATCGTCTTGAGTTAATGCCCAAGCGGCTAATTTATTATTAAAATAAATACCCGCGCAGATTCCATTGTTTATTCTTTCTTTTATATACTCTATTGAGAGATATTCTTTGTATTTGGAATTTTCAAAAATATATTCTGCATCTTCAGAGCTTAATTTTGAAACAGTTTCAGAATGGTCATCAACGTCAATATCTTGATTAAAAACATATTTTAAGACTGATAATTTCCACTTGAGTTTAAATCGCTTAGTAAAGTTAGGTAACATCCAATCTTCGATAACAGCAAAGCATTTGTTGTTTTCTATTTCATCCAAAAGTAATTCTAACTCATCATTATTTGAACAATGAAGGTAAATCCAATCTCTGTCACTTTTTCCTTTAAGTAAAAAAGTGTCGTTAACTTTCTTAAAAAAAGAAATTTTATAATTGTTAATGAAGCCGATATGGCTACAGTTTCTTATTTCGTCCTTTTTTAGAAACTGTACAATTTCGTCCAACTCAGGATTTAGCTTTTGATTATGTTTTTCAGACATTGTCTAGCAACCATTTCAATTACTTCTTCGCTGTAGTGTTCACCACTTATAATTATGTCTGCAAAGTCTTTGGTGGGTTCAACAAATGCACGGTGCATTGGCCTGACTGAAGATTTGTACTGTTCAATAACAGACTCAAGTGATCTGCCTCTTTCCTTTGTATCGCGAGCTATTCGTCGAATAATTCGTATATCGTCCGGGGTGTTAATAAATATTTTTAAATCAAGTAATTCACGAACTTGTTCAAATGCAAAAAGTAAAATGCCTTCAAGGAAAACAACTGGCCGCGATTCAACTTTGTCAACTTTGTCCGGAAACCTAGTGTGGGTTTTGAAATCGTATTTAGGTTTGAGAATACTCTTACGGTTTTTAATTGCAGTTAATTGTTCAACCAAAATATCTTGGTCAAAGGCATCCGGGTGATCGTAGTTTTGTTTTTCTCTTTCTTCAAATGGTTTATCGGATGAATCTTTATAATAATCATCAAGCGGGATAACGATTAACAGATCGTCATCTATTCTCTCTTTTAGCCTTTCAACAAAGAACGTTTTGCCACTGCCACTGCCGCCGGCAATACCAACAAGATAGGGTTTATTTACTTTCACCTTCCTTTCCTTCTTCCCAGTCGATTAATTTATTATCTCTAAAAAAATAAGTGATGTCACCGTAAGTGTATTGTGTAAAAGTACCGTAGCTGAATTTATCTGTATTTTTTTTATCCGGCTCGCCCCAACTATCTACCATCATTTCCTCGGTCATGCCTTTCCAGATTCTGCCCATTGCAATTTGTTCACCGTCTTCTTTGCCATATTTTAAAATGTATAAATCGCGTTGAGAATCTTTAATCTTCACATCCAAGTCATCAGAAATTTTTTGAAGATCGGCAATATCTTTTTTCGCTTTCTCAATCATTTCTTTTAGCTGGGCTTTATAGGCTGCTAAACTATCTTTCTGTGCATTTAAATCCTGTGCAAAACTTAACTGAGCAATAAACAAAAGGGCAAAAATTATATTCATAAATTTCATTTTAATCTATCCTTTGTTAAAATACTGATACGTTTATATAGCGATCCGGATTCTCTTTAAAGTCTCTCAACAATTCATCCAAAGCTTTAATGGTAGACATTAAGTTCTCGTACATTTGACCGTCGTTGAGCATGCCCCCAACTACTGTGGAATCACTTTCAGTTTTAGCTATCATTTCATTAAGTTTTAGAGAAAGATCATTCAGATTATTATAAAGTGATTCATCAGTCATAAGTTTGCCAAGGCTACCATTACCTTCTTTTATATCACTTGTAATAGAGCTCAAATTAGCTGATGCAACGACTAAGGTGTCGTACAGAGTATCATCGTAAACAAGTTTCCCGATAGTTCCGTTTTTGTTTGTTAAAGCGTATGACAATGATTTCAAATTATTGACCGTTGTTTGAATATCGTCAATAATTGTATTGTTGCTAATAAGTTTGCCAATTCCTTTTTCTTCATCAGCCAAATCAGTAGTAATCTTACTTAAATTCGTTAGTGTGGTAGTAAGTTCATTTATAATCGGCGTAGCTTTTTCTGCCACTTCTTCTAAACTTATTAATTCTTTAACCGGGATATAACTATTCTCTTTCATTACCGGTTCGTGCGGCTGACCTTGCGATATATTCAAAAACATATCGCCAAGCAAACCTTGTGTACTTATCGTAACAACAGATGATTGAGTAATTCTGTCTTGATACTTTTCACGGATTTCAAAAATTACGTCAACGCCGTTTTCACCGTCTTTCTGTGAAAAGACAACGTCTTTAACGTGACCAATTTTTAATCCACCAAGTGAAACCATCGAGCCGCCTTGTAGTCCCTCAGCGCTTTGTAAAAAGATTTTCAACTTATATGTACTTGTAAACATGTTAAGTTCGGTACCGATAAAAATAATATAGGCAAATAGTACCGACATTCCGACAAGTACAGTTAATCCAACTTTGAGGTTGGAGTATTTTAAACTAACTTTTTCCATTTTAACTCTATGCTAAGTATTCTTTTTTAAAATTTCTGCATCTTTAAAGATTTCATAAAAGAAATCTTTTACAAATTCATGTTCCGAATTCAAGATATCTCTTACTGATCCGTTCTCAATTATTTTACCTTCCTGAAGCAATGTAATTTGATTACCAAGCTCAATAGCATCATTCATAATATGTGTAACAACAATTGAGGTAGCTTTATTTTTTGCTTGAACTCTTTTAATTAAATCCCGAATCGATTTTGAATTAATCGGGTCCAAACCTGCAGTTGGTTCGTCATACAAAATTATTTCAGGATTAAACACCAATGCCCTGGCAATTGCGACTCTCTTTTTCATACCGCCGCTAAGCTCATCCGGGTACATATGTTCAATATTAAAAAGATTTAAAAATGCCAAAACTTCTGCAACTTTATCTGCAATTTCTTTTTCTGAAAGTTTCTTTTCTTCGTAAAGAAAATAACCGACATTTTCCCGCACGTTAAGAGAATCGAATAGTGCATTGCCTTGAAATATCATTCCCATTTTTCTTCTAATCGGTAGAAGTTCATTTTCAGGCAGGTGGCAAATATCAAGTCCATCAATAGTTACGCAGCCTTCGTCCGGTTGCCACAATCCCAAAATCAATTTTAGAATTGTACTTTTACCTGCACCGCTAGGACCCAATATTGCGCCCACTTTTCCTTTCTCAAGAGAGAGAGAAACATTATCGAGGATTTGCAGACTACCTATTCTTAAACTAACGTTGTGAAGTTGAATCATATCTTTATAAACTCCACGTAATATTAGCTACGATAAAGTCCATTACAAGTACACTTGCAGAAGAAACAACTACAGCATTAATTGTATTGTGCCCAAGTCCGACAGTACCACCCCTGGTATAATATCCGAAATAACTGCTAATTGTCGAAATACTGAATCCATAAAAAATTGGTTTTGCCGAACCAACCATAATATCATCAATTTCCAGTACAGTTAATGCTTGGTTCCAGAAAAAAGAGGGATCTATAAAAAGTGCATATTTTGAAACAACCATTCCGCCGATAACACCGGCAACATCACCAATTAGGGTAAGAGGGAGAAACATTACAAGTGCGGCAACCATTCTTGGCATAACCAATTTGTGAATCGGGTTTGTGCCGAACGCGCGCATTGCATCTATTTGTTCACTAAGCTGCATTGAACCGATTTCCGAAGCATTTTTTGCCCCAGTACGCGCAGCTAATAAAAGCCCGGCAATTAAAGGCCCTACACTTCTAAACATTCCAAGTGCAACTGTTCTGCCGACGAGAGTTTTTGCGCCAAACTCATCAAGTTGATGTCCGGTTTCAATGGCTAAAATCACACCAATAAATAATCCTCCGAAGAGGATAAGTTTAAGTGATCTAGTACCAATCAAATACATTTCTCTTACGATGTCTTGCCAATATCTGCCAACGTATCTGGTACCTCTTATAGCATCAATGCACATTAATGAGTAATTCTGCAGTTTTTGCAGGAACAGCTTAAAGGAGTCAATCAAATTAAATTCACAATTGTTTTAAATTACAGACAAGAAATCTATAAAAATATTTCGTTAAAAATGGTTTTTTTTAGAAAAATGTTTTTTGGCTTTTAATTAAATTTTTGTAAACAAATTATAAAGTTATTTCTCGGTGAAATTATAGATTTCTGGAATTCTATATTATTGATAGGTTTTATACAAGCTGTTTTTTTATCAGTTGTTTTACCCAATATTAAAAAAGGGAACAAAACTGCAAATAATTATCTTGCGATTTTATTGATTGTGATTGCCGTAATTATATTCCATTCACTTTATTTAAAAACACAGTTTTGGATTCAATTTCCTTATGCATCGTTAGTATCATATCAATTTTGGTTTTTTTTAAGCCCTGCAATATATTTTTATATCCGGGCGCTAATATCAAAGCCAATTAAATTAAACACTTATTTAATAATTCATTTTTCACCGTTTTTGATCTCTACTTTATTTTTTGCTGAATATTATTTAATGGAGAGTGAATCATTACTTTTGATTTTTGGCGATGCTGATCAAATGCAAAAGGTTGGAATAATTTTTACGTCTATTTACACATTACAGTCCGTTATCTACCTTTATTTAATATTTAAAATTATCAGCAATTATTCAAAAATTTATTATCAGAATTCTGCAAACACTCAAATATATTTTCTTGATTGGATTAAGTGGATTTTTTATGGACTGGTTCTTTTTATAGTATTCGATACTGCAAGTTATTATGTGCTTCTCTTTTTAGAATTTAATACTGTCTTTACTTCAAAAATATCATTAACGGGATTAACAATATTCTCATTTGTCGTAACATATTTTATAATTGTAAATCCTGACATAATATTGCCTAAAATGATTGAGGCTAAGGAGAAGTATAAGCATTCAAAATTAGATGAAAAAAAATTAGATGAGTATAAAACAAAAATCGAAAACTACATGAAAGCCGAACAGCCATTTCTTGATAATGAATTTGATCTAAAAGCTTTATCTAAAAAAATAGATATCTCAACTCATCAATTATCGCAAATTTTAAATCAAGAGATCGGATTAAGCTTTTATGATTTTATAAATAAACTTAGAGTTGAAGAAGTTAAGAAAAGATTGTTAACACAAGAATTTGAAAATAAAACTATTCTGGCAGTAGCTCTTGAAGTGGGATTTAATAGCAATGCCTCTTTTTATAGAATTTTTAAGAAACATACCGGCAAAACTCCCTCAGAATTTATAAAAACAAACAAGTAACTTAGTATCTCAACCAATTGGATAAGAAGATATTGAATATTCTCTAAATTATTTTTGGCTAACTTTTCAAACTAATCGATTTGTTACCAAAAATAGGGGGGAATATGCAAAAACATGTTTTCATTTTATTAGTTCTATTGCTTTCGCCATTTTATCTTTTTTCACAAAATGTAGAGACTTTAGTGCAAGGATATTCAGGAGGAAATATTATTGTTGATAAAAACAACAATTTAATTCTTTCAGATTTTTTAGGCTCTTGCGGTTGTTTTAATTGTTGTGCCCCAACCGGACATGTTGTAAGGAGAATTTCACCGAATGGAGATTTAGACACCTTAGTTAATTGGGATTATACAGCCGGGCCAACCGGATTAGCAATTGATTCAAAAAATAACCTTTACGTTTCTCAATATAGTTTAAATAGAGTAGTTAAAGTTACTCCAAATGGTGAAACATCAATTGCGTTATCAAATGTTAATGGACCAACAGGACTTGTTGTGGATGATGAAGATAATGTTTTTGTTGCACTTGGAGGATGGAATAATCCGCCGTCTCAGCCTGGGATACATATTTATAAAATTGATACAACAGGCAATTCATCTATTTTTGTAACAAATAGAAACTTTAATGGAGCAAATGGTTTTGTAAGGGATTCTAAAGGTAATTTCTATATTTCAAATTGGTTTAGCGGAGTAATTCACAAAATAACCCCGGAAGGAACTTTAACTGAATTAGTAGTATTACCGGGAGAAGCAACCGGGTGGATGACAATCAGCAACGATGTGTTGTACGTTACTGCCAGAGGTGTACATCAAATTTCAAAAGTAACTTTAGAAGGAGAAGTAAGTATACTTGCAGGCAGCACAATAGGTTATGAAGATGGAAATCTTTTGGAATCAAGATTTATTAGCCCTAATGGAATTGCAGTTTCAAATGATGGATCGAGAATATATGTGACTGAAACTGAAGCCAGAAGGATAAGAGTCATAAATCTGGAAAGTGTGACTGATGTTAAAGAAAAAGTCGGGAATCTGCCTGAAAACTTTTATTTAAAACATAATTATCCTAATCCGTTTAATCCGGTAACTACTATTGAATATAGCTTGAATAGAAGTAACTCGGGATTAAATATAAAATTAGAAGTTATTGATTCTGTAGGTAAACTAATTGAGACACTTGTTGATGATTTTCAATTACCAGGAAATTACAAATATAGTTTTGACGGAGAGAAATTAGCCAGCGGGGCTTATTTTTATAAACTTACAGCCGGAAATTATTCTGAATCAAAAAAAATGCTGCTATTAAAATAGCAGCATTTTTAAAATTATTTTGCTGAAGCATAATTTTCAACTTCATTCCAAACTCTAAATATATTTCCAGAGCAGATTTTTTCAATATCTTCTTCAGTAAAACCTGCTTTTAATAATTCATAAATCAAGTTTGGATATTTTGAAACATCTTCTAAGCCCACAGGTAAAGTTGAGATTCCGTCATAATCTGAACCGAATCCAACATGGTCAATGCCAACTAAGTCAACAACATGCTTGATATGAGCTACAACTTCACTAACGTCTCCTTTGGGGAGATTATTGTCTCTAATAAACTTTGCCATAAAATTTCTTCTTTCTTCGCCTTTTAACCCTTTTTGATTTGCTTGTTTAATTGCTTTATCTATATTGGATTGAAATTCACCGTTAACAAAATAAGTCCCAAAAGTAATCATAATAATTCCACCGCCTTCTGCTAAAGCTTTTATCATTTCGTCACTCATGTTTCGTTCGAAACCGGGAGTAAAGTGACGGCAAGACGAATGAGAAGCAATCACCGGTGTTTTTGTTACTTTCATTACATCCCAAAACGTACTGTCGGAAACGTGTGAAATATCAACCATAATTCCAAGGTCATTCATTTTATTAATCACTTTTTCACCAAACTCAGTTAGTCCATGACGAGGTGCATTTCTTTCATAAGATGATCCGCAAATTAAGTTATTCTCTGAGTGACATAAAGTAATGTATCGTATTCCTTTTTCGTAAAAATAATCTAAATTTGACAAATCATCTTCAATTCCAGCCCCATTTTCCATTCCAAAAGGAAATGAGATCAGCCCTTTTCCAAAATTTTCCTCAAT
Organism: Melioribacteraceae bacterium; assembly: GCA_028282005.1. Lineage (GTDB taxonomy): Bacteria > Bacteroidota > Ignavibacteria > Ignavibacteriales > Melioribacteraceae > JANQIV01. The sequence continues at coordinate 20,063 of JANQIV010000003.1, forward strand.
ATCATTTACTGATTTTACAATTTTAAATTTATCCGGATGCTTGTCTTGTATATCTTCTATCATTCCAATTAATTTTGTTGCTAATTTTTTTGCTCCGCCTTTCTTTTGATAAGATGCCGGAATATAAATTGACATAAATGGTGCATCCAATCCGCCTTCTTTTAATCTTGGATAATCTGTGTGTCCTTTCGAAGTTCTTTTTGAGACATCTTCATAATATGATTCTAATTTGTAAGCAAGATCAACATGCCCATCTACTATTATAAATTTTTGAGCTAATTCTTTAGCATATTCAAGTGTAATTTCTGTTTCCACTTTTTTATCCGTTGTTTCTTGATTAGCAGGTTTTTCTTTTTGGCAAGCAATAAGAGTAATTAAAAAGAGAAAGATTAAAATTCGCATTTGATATCCTTTCTAAAAATTAAAATAATTGACACAGATTGGTAACCGCATAATACAAAATTATTTTATTCTTTTTGCAACTATAATTGTAGTTCATCACAGCTGTTCAAAACACTTGCTTTTGTTACTAGTCAAATCATTATAACACAACGTATCTTATTTATAAACAAAAAAGGTGGGTAATATGAACTTTAAAAAAATAGTTTCTTTTTTGGGGATGATTTTGATCTTGGTTTCATCCTTTGTTGCAAAAGAAAAATACATGGTTGGCGATTTAAAGCCCGGACAATATAAAGTCGGATTCAAAGTTTATCATGAAAAAGATTATTCCAGAAACTACTCAACATCAATAGATAATGAAAACAGGCCGGTACGGGAATTTAAACCAATGCCAATGCAGATCGGAGTTTGGTATCCGGCTGAATCTGTTAGTGGTCATCCGTTAAAATTTGGTGATTACGTAAACTTGGGTACGACCAGAGATGGCATTGAATATCACAATGATAGTAAGGCAAAACAAGTTTCAGATTCAGTTTATTATCGCAGATCATTTGTTGGTACAATAGATACGGCAAAACTAAAATCCTTTTTGGAAATAGTGACTACTGCACATGAAGATGCGAAACCAAAAAGTGGAAAATACCCTGTAATCATTTCAAACTCATTTGTGTCCGACGGACTTCATAATAACTCAGTGTTGAACGAATATCTAGCAAGCTATGGCTATATAGTTATTGCATCTGCTCCAAAATTGAATCCAACAAATTATACCTTCTTTGTTCATGCCACGGAAGATTTAAAATATTTAAAAGGTTTTGCACACAAGCTGGAAAACACGGATATGACAAATGTTGGTTTGGTCGGATATCAAAATATTGCACTACTCGGATTATCACAAACTGACCAGTCAATTAAGGCTGTTGTAGATTTAACTGCGTCGGCAGCCGGTTCAGGTAATTTTATAAATGGATTAAGAACAAGTTACCAATATTTAGATGGTAGAGCATTGCGAACACCAATATTGATGATAGACGGAACAACATATGCTTTACAGAAGACTAATATAAAAACTGAGCTGGATAAAATGCTTTATACAGATGTTTATTATATAAACTATGAAAAAGCGATACCACTTTCGTTTTCATCAGAATGGTTGTTCAGATGGGTAAAGGGCTTGGATAATCCCAACCAAGGATTCTTCCTTGAAAAAGATATGTCTGAAAAAGCTTACGTTGGCACAGTTAAAAACACGAAGATATTTTTTGATGCTTATTTAAAAGGCAATAATCATGCAATGGCAAATTTGAAAGGCTTAAAAAGTTCTGATAAAAATTACACTGTTTTGGCAAGATCTGCCAATCCCGTTCCACCTTCATCGCAGCAATTCACAAATATACTTCGTGATGTTATCACAAACAATAAAAGTTTAGAACCGGTAGTAAAAACTTGGAGAGATGTTAAAAAGATTGATCCTGGTTATAATATATTAAACGCATCTTTTCCTTTGAATACAGGCGGATATCAAATGATAAACAGAGGAAGAACAGCGGAGGCAGTAACTTTGTTTGAAATGATGCTTGAAGATTTTCCAAATGATCCAAACTTATGGGACAGTGCCGGCGAAGGTTATTTAGCAAATGGACAAAAAGAAAAAGCTGTTGAAGCACTTAAGAAGTCTTTAAGTTGGAATCCACCGGCGCCACAAGGAACAAGAGATAATTCTTCTGCATTGTTAAGAGAACTTGGCTACTTTGTTGATAATAAGGGAAATATAATTGAAGGGAAAAGTGCTCTAGTTGACATTGATACTTTAAATCAACAGATGGGAAGCAGAAACGCCCCGGAGGGAACTTATCCGGGTGTTCAGCCATTTGATGATCCGGGCAGAGTAAGTCCAAATAGAGAAATTGAAACTTCTTTAGGTAGTTTGAAAATAAAAATTGAATATGGTGCACCTTATGTGAGAAATAGACAAGTTGTTGGCGGATTAGTTTCTACTTACCGTCCTTGGAGAACTGGCGCCAATGAAGCTACTGTAATCACATTTTCTAGCGATGTAAAATTTGAAGGACAGAAAATTCCTGCAGGAAGTTATGCTCTATTTTCAATTGGTGGAGAAAATGAATGGACGTGGGTGTTAAATTCTCAATTTCAGCAGTGGGGGGCATTCAATTACAATGCAAACTTTGACGTAATGCGCTGCAAAGTGAAATCGAAAAAGACTCACCACCAGGAAGAAATGAAATTTGAATTTGAAAATGTATCTAATAATTCGGCTACTGCAGTATTAAAATGGGGTGAATACTCTGTGCCATTTAAAATTGAAAAAATATAAATGACAAGATTATACGGCAGGACATTGTTCTGCCGTAATAATTAGTGTTGGGGGAATCATGTTAAAATCAAATAAATTCAGTTTAATTATTTATCTATTCTTTTTTACTTTTGCTTCAAGTTGTGCTCAACAAAAAGTGCATGAAATAACAATTGAAGAACTAATTTCTCAAATAGAAAACAATCCGAACCTTGTTGTTCTTGATGTGCGAACGGATAGTGAACTTGAAGGTTCTTTGGGAAAATTAGATGATGTAATTCATATTGAAATTAGTGAACTACAAGAAAGGATTGTAGAGCTTACGGAATTTAAGGAAAAGCTAATTGCAGTAATATGCAGATCCGGAGTTCGCTCTTCAAGAGGCACGAAAATATTAAATGAAAATGGTTTCACTGCCAAAAATGTAATAGGCGGAATGATAGCTTACAGAGAATATCAAAAACAAAACATTAAGTGAAGATTTTTTGAATAAATGATTTTTTTTGCTTACCGATAGCATCAATAAAAAACTCTGTAATCCAGTCATTAACTTTACAGTCAATTACGAGGTGAACTCTGTCTTGGTCACTAAGGTTTTCTACAGCATGCGGATCAGTTAACTTCAAATACCATAGTTCGCCTTCCTGCATTTTAACTTTCTTTCGATTTAAATAAAAATTAACAAATTTATTTGTTGATACAGGGATGTGTAATCTTACTATTCCATCGTCGTAACTTAATTCATCATCAGAATGTTCTTTAATTACCGAGCCGCTCAGCAAACTCATATACCTGACGTTTAATAGATCGCACTCAAAGATGTTCATTATTTCTTTCACGTACGGTGCTTTGTCTAGCGTTTCATAATTTTTGAATTCATCGCAAGCGGGATCACAGTAAATTTTTTGGGTTGGATGTACAGCATAAGCGGGTCCGCGAAATGGCAAAATCATCCATTTCCCGTCATATCCTTTCCTATTTGAATGGCCAACCCAGTCTGTTTCTTCAAAATTGTTTAATTCTTTTTTTAGCTTATCTGTGTCAAAAGTTTGCGGAAATTTTAATGCGTAAGGTATTTGAATTGTTTCCATTCCCAATTCCTTTGCTGTAATTTTTAGATTAAAATTAGGAAATTAAAAGTAATTAATAAAATAAATTTTATTTAAATCCTTCCCATTCATTTTTGAATTGATCAATAAAATCATTCATAACCTTGTGCCTTTGGTTAGCCATTGCTTTTCCGGTTTCTGTGTTCATAGTGTTTTTCAGTTTTAGTAGCTTGCTATGAAAATGATGAATTACAGATGGATCATCTCCGTCGGATTCGTCATAAGTTTCTTTCTCAATATTTATCTCTGGAATCCACATCGGTATAGAATGAGAACCACCATACATAAATGTTCGGGCAATACCTATTGCGCCAATTGCATCAAGGTTGTCTGCGTCTTGAAGAACTAATGTCTCAATATCGCTGACTGTTTTTCCTTCTTTTGAAAAATTGTATTCTTCGTGGTATTCAACACAATGGAGAATATTTTTTATCTGTTCCTCGTTTAATTCAATTTTTTGCAATACCTCTCTTACTTTTGGGAGGCTGTCTTTTGGTGAGCAAAACTGTTTAGTCTTATTCTGAATTATACGGTGAATATCATGTACCAAAGCTGAGACAGCAATAATAAGTTTGTCCCCGCCTTCTTTCTCTTGAATTTTTAATGCTGTGTTTTTAACTCTTCTTAAATGATTAATGTCATGGCCTGAACTGTCGGCCTCAAAGATTTTAATTATTATTTTTTCGAGACTAGATAAGATAGAATTCATTTGCATTAAAGTTTTTTGTCAATTTAATTTAATTGAAATAGCGGTGCAACATTTTATTGAGTTTGTGCGTCATATGAATATAAAAATTGTTAATTGGGAGAGGAGAGAAAATGTCATTAAGGGAAATATTACAAAACATAGTTGATAATAACGATCCGGTACTTTTATGTAGCGGCGGAAAAGAATACGAAGCAAAAGATTTGTTGGATACTTTACACCCGGTAAAATTGAAAAGAAAAGCTCATATGCAAAATGGAATGTACATTGCAGCAATTAATGATGCCGGTTATCTTGGCGACGTAATGTACAAAGTGAAAAATAAGTAGCGGTTCATTTCTCAGAATTTTAAAATGTAAATGCATGACGGGGGGATTGTATTTACATTTTTTTTATTAATTTCTATTAATGTTTAACAGCTAACTGCCCGCAGGCTGCCGCAATATCATCACCTTGTGTTTCACGAATCATAACAGTAATATTCTTGTTCCTTACTTTGTCAGCAAATTCATGAATTTCATTTAGCGGAGTAGGCTCAAGTTCCGAGGAAATTCCTTCTGGAGCCATGTGTTTAATGCTGTTGAATGGAATAATGTTTATTTTTGAAGGAGTATTACTGCACAGTTTAACGAGCGCCTTTACATCTTCATCCCTATCGTTAATTCCTTTTAGCATTGTGTATTCGTAAGTAATTCTGGTTTTTGTTTTCTTCGAATAAAATTTAATTGCTTCAATATTTTCTTTTAGAGAATACTTTTTATTGATTGGCATTATTTTCGTTCGCATATCTTCAAAACAAGAATGTAGTGAGAAAGCTAATTTTATTCGTAACTCACTTTCCGCGAGTTCTTTTATTTTGTGGGGAATGCCGGATGTCGAAACCGTAATCCTATGCCTGCTTAACCCTTTGTTTAATTCTGCAGTGAAGATTTTTATAGATTTTAAAGTGTTGTCAAAATTGAGTAGCGGTTCGCCCATGCCCATGTAAACAATATTTGTAATCTCACCATCTTCATAATTTTTGGCTGATTGAAAATACTGGTCAACAATTTCACCGGGAGTTAGATTTCTTTTATATCCCATTAAACCGGTTGCACAGAATTTGCAATCAAGCGGACAACCAACCTGAGTTGAGATACATAATGTACTTCTTTCTTTTTCCGGGATTACAACCGACTCAATATTTTTATCATCATTTGTTTTAAATAAAAATTTTGTTGTACCAGTTGACGGAGAATTTTCTGACGTTACAAAATCTAAAGCAGCTATTTCACAAGTTTCATCTAGTCTAGTCCTCAACTCTTTTGAGAGATTTTGCATTTCATTAAAGTCGGTCACTTTGTGATTATAAATCCAATTGAAAACCTGTTCGCCTCTAAAAGCTGATTCGCCAATAGACTTAAAATAATCCCTCAATTCGGAAATGGTTAATCCTTTTAACTGCACTTTTTTCGTTTTATTCATAATTCAAAAATATCCAAAATGAATGTGATAAAGTAGCAGAAAAGGAATTAAGACAAAAAATCTAATAAAATTTCAATGTAGCATTTAACGAGGTATTGAATTTTGACGTCGTTTTAATTAGTTTGAAACTATTAAATGATGAATTAAATCGGACATAATATGAAATTTGATTTTACAGATGAACAATTAATGATTCAGCAAACCGCACAAGAATTTGCAGAAGCTGAAATTGAGCCAACCTCAATTGAGAGAGACAAAAATAGCAAATTCCCAACCGAAATCGTTAGTAAAATGGCTGAGCTTGGATTTATGGGGATGATGGTAGATCCAAAATACGACGGCGCCGGAATGGATACTGTTAGTTATGCTCTTGCTTTAATGGAAATCTCAAAAGTTGATGCTTCTGTTGGTGTGATAATGTCCGTTAACAACTCGCTAGTTTGTGCCGGACTTGAAAAACATGGCTCGGATCATATTAAAGAGAAATATTTAAAGCCGCTTGCATCCGGTGAAAAACTTGGAGCATTTGCTCTTTCAGAACCTGAAGCCGGTAGCGATGCAACACAACAGAAAACAGAAGCAGTAAAAGACGGTGATCATTGGGTTATTAATGGAATTAAAAACTGGATAACAAATGGTGTTTCAGCAGATTATCATTTAGTAATTGCGCAAACCGACAGGGAAAAAAGGCACAAAGGAATTACTGCATTCGTTGTTGAAAAAGGTATGGAAGGTTTTGAAACCGGTGTAAAGGAAGATAAACTCGGAATTAGAAGTTCTGATACTTGCTCGCTAACTTTTACAAATGTAAGGGTACCGGAAGAAAACATAATTTGGGAAATTGGTAAAGGTTTCAACTTTGCTATGGATACTTTAAACGGTGGCCGCTATGGTATTGCGTCACAAGCTTGTGGTATTGCTCAAGCATCTGTTGATGTTGCGTTAAAATATTCGATGGAAAGAAAGGCTTTCAATACAGAGATATTTAATCATCAGGCAATTCAATTTAAGCTGGCTGAAATGGCAACTAAAGCTGAAGCAGCTAAATTATTAACTTTACAAGCATGTGCAATGAGAGATGCCGGAAAAAGTTACATAAAAGAAGCTTCTATGGCTAAATTGTATGCTTCAAAAGTTTCTGTAGAAAATGCTCTTGAAGCTATCCAAATTTTAGGTGGATATGGCTATGTGAGAGAATACAAAGTGGAAAGATTTTTACGTGACGCAAAAATTACAGAAATATACGAAGGGACTTCAGAGATACAAAAAATTGTAATTGCACGTGAATTATTAAAAGAATATGGGTTGAAATAAATGTATTTCCCGGTTTCCGTAAAAGCTTTACCGGATTTTAAAATTTATCTCGTCTATTCAAATGGAATTGAGGGCGAGATAAATCTTGCTCATCTTAAAAAGGATCCTAATTACCAAAATCTCTTTAAAGACGACAATTTTGAAAAAGTTTTTATCGACGTAAAAACAAAAGAAATTAAATGGGAATCAGGGGAGTCAATCTGTAAAAATGCTTCTTACAGGCAGCTTGAATTAAAAAATTTAATGAATAAGTTGCATATTGATATAAATAAGATTTAAATTCCATTCTCAAATTATTTTCAAAGTCTCTTTACCATGAAAAATCTATTTCTAGTTTTCTTTATTGTTAGTGCATCATTTTTGTATTCCCAGGAAGAATACCAAAGATGGAGTGAAGCTAAGATTTCATATGAACTTCCGCAAATTGCGAAAAGAGAAGCTAGCTCAGGAACATCCCTTTTAACCGGAATGCAGAAAGCATATCGTTTTTTAATTTCTGATTTGGATGGCGATAACTGTTCATTTCATCCTTCTTGTTCATCCTTTTTGGTTGAAGGCGTGCAAGAGACAAATATTATCCAGGGCTTATTAATGTACTCCGATAGGTTTGTCCGTGATCTGAATTTAGTTAAATCAAGTTTATATCCTGTTCATCAAAACGGACATTACTACGATCCGCCAAAAAACTATTCATTATATTTTAATAAAGTAGAATACGTACCAACTAATAAAATTGTTGAAGAATAATACCGGTGCCAAAAATTGAATAAAAAATTCATTCTTAATTTTCTTTTTTTTATCCTTTTCATTTCCCTGTCAATAAAGGCTCAAGATAACCCTCTCTTCTCAGCCAAGAACAGAATCTTATTTGGGAATTCTCTTTTCTGCGAAGGAGATTACTATAGGGCTGTTGATGAATATCTCGAAGCGCTAAAAGAAGTAAATAACGATTCTCTTAGATTTAAAGTAGCCCACAGCTTAATGAAAATGGGAAGATACACAGAAGCTGAAGATTATTACAAAGGCCTGTTTTTCAATTACGATTTGGAAGAACAAGCTAAGCTTGGTTTTTACCAATCGAGTTTTTACAGAAAAGATTACAAAGCCTTTCGTGAGTTAGTTTCCTCTGAAAGATTTATGCCCGAAAATAGTAGACTGGAAGTTTCCAGATTATTTTATGCAACACAATATTTGCAAGAAGGCATGCTGCCGGATACCAATGAAGTTAAAAAAGTTTTCCCTCGTAAGTATCATCAATCATTAATGACCCTTTATAAAAACAAGGCAAACCCGGATTATAAATCACCATGGACAGCTGCTGCACTGTCTGCTGTTATTCCCGGAGCCGGTAAAGTATACACTGGCGATTACATGGACGGATTTCTATCTTTCGTTCTAAACGGTCTTTTCATTTGGCTAGCTTACGATAATTTTGAAAAAGATCATTATGAGCGTGGTGTTTTTATGTCTTTTATTTGGGGCTATTTATATGCAGGAAATATTTACGGTTCTGCAGCTTCTGCTCAAAAATATAATGCCGGTATTCGATTCAATTTTAATAATGACATTGATATTTTCTTTAAAGAAAATAATTACTTTATTCCACAACATAATTATTGTAACTGGTGATGAAGAAAATTTTAATAGCAATATTTTTTGTAACTACAATAAATCTTTTTGCACAGGATATGCTCTCTGTGCAAATGGATTACGCAAATAACCTTTTCGAATCAAAACTATATTTTGATGCTGTAACTGAATTTAAGCGCCTTCAGTTTTTTGATTCAAACAAAATGTACGAATACGATTCAAATCTTAAAATAGGTGTTAGTTATAAAAAGGGAGCAAAGTTTGATAAGGCAGTTGAGCATTTAACAAAATCAATCAACTCAGCAAGATCGGAAGACGAAAGGTTTGAAGCAGAAATAGAATTAGTTAAAGCAAATATTTTAAGAAAAACAACTGATAATGCTCTTAATATAATTAGTCAGCTTGAAGGAAAATATATTACCAGACAAAAAAGAAACGAGCTTTACTACTGGCGGGGTTGGACTTACATGTTTGCCGATAATTGGAAAATGGCAGCATTTGAATTTGATAGAATTGACCCGAACCACGAATTGAAAATTTTAAGCCAAAACGTTGAAGGTGATAAATATTCTGAATCGTTGGCTACTATTCTTTCAATATTCATTCCTGGTTCAGGACAAATTTACACCGGAAGATACCTTTCCGGCTTAATGTCTTTGGGATGGAATGTACTTTGGGGATATACAGTATTTAATGCAGTTGATGCTGAAAGAACTTTTGATGCAGCAATTGTAACAGGACTTTTATGGGAAAGGTTTTATAGAGGAAATATTCAAAACGCAAAAAACTTTGCTAAGGAAGAAAATATAAAAATTGCAAATAAAGCATTACGTTATTTACAAAACGATTATACAGGAAAGAAACCGTGAGACTATCTGAAGAAGAAATAAGAAAAATAACTTTAACGGCGATCAATGAACTTGGCGATAACGCATCACCATCGTCAGTTAAGAAAGTAGTTAAAAATGCAGTAGAAAAAATGGAATCGCAAGGAATGAAAATTGAGAAATCTGACAGCTCAAGTGGAGGTAGAGTAATTATTACTGCTTTCGGGTTGAATCAGCCCGGTGTTGTTGCTGCAATTACCAATGCTCTCGGCGAATGCAATTGTGACATTCAGGATTTGACGCAAAAACTTATGAGCGACTTTTTTACAATTATAATGGTGGTAGATATTTCAGAATGCACATTAGACTTCAATGGTATGCAACAGAAAGTTCAGGAAGTTGCTGAGAAGATGAACTTTAAAATCTACATACAGCACGAAGATATTTTCCGTTACATGCACCGCATTTAATGATCCCAAAATTTATTTTGGCGTTGTAAATATGAAATCAATTATTAACCCGGTAATCTTTTTTTGCCTTATGAGCATTACTAGTATTGCACAAGACAGTTTCGATAAAGCTAAGCTTGATAAATATTTTGAACAGCTTGAAAAACATGACAAAGTGATGTGTTCGGTTGCAGTTTTGCAAGACGGAAAAGTTGTGTTTTCAAAAGCTATTGGTTATGCTTCTGTAGAAAACAAAATTGAAAGCAGTGGAAAAACAAAATACAGAATTGGTTCTGTTACAAAAATGTTTACTTCGTCAATGATCTTTCAGTTGATTGAAGAAGACAAACTTTCACTTGAAACCAAACTATCTGAGTATTTCCCGAAAGTACCGAACTCTGAAAAAATAACTATCTCCGATTTACTTTATCATAGAAGCGGTATCTTCAATATAACCAACGACGAAAAATATTTGAACTACCACACATCTTCGAAAACCAAAAAGGAAATGCTTGAGATTATTTCATACTATGAATCGGCGTTTGAACCGGATTCAAAAACGGAATATTCAAATAGTAATTATGTTTTGCTTGCTTACATTATTGAAAAGATAACCGGATTAAGTTATGCTGAAAATCTTAAACAAAGAATTACTGATAAACTTAATTTGACCAGTACATACTACGGCGGTAAAATAGGTGAATCAGGCAATGAAGCTTTTTCCTATAGTTATGCAAACGGATGGAAGAAAAGTTTTGAAACTGATTTGTCGATTCCGCATGGTGCAGGAGCAATCGTGTCTAATCCAGCAGAGCTTGTAACTTTTATTTATTCTTTGTTCTCCGGAAAAGTTATCTCCGAGAATTCTCTGGCGCAAATGACTGAAATAAAAGATGGTTTGGGAAGAGGAATCTTCTCTTTCCCGTTTTATGATAAACAGGCATTTGGACACAACGGGGCAATTGATCATTTTGTTTCTACACTCGGCTATTTAAAGAATGATAATACTGCGTTTGTTATTCTAGCAAATGGATCAAATTATACTCTTAACGATGTAGTTATTGGTTTATTGAGTATTTATTTTAATATGGAATATGAGATTCCGGACTTTTCAAAAAAAGCAATAGACATAAGTGAAGAAGTATTAAAAAATTTTGTTGGATATTATAAGTCCGACGCATTACCGCTTGATATAGAAATCAAAATTCAGGAAGGCAAGTTATTTGGACAAGCAACCGGTCAATCAGCTTTCCCGTTAACTCCTTTTGACGATAATGAATTTAGATTTGACCAAGCCGGAATAGTAATTGAATTTTCGAAAAGTGGTGATAAAATTAATTATAAATCTTTTACATTAAAACAAGGCGGCGGAAATTTCCCCTTTGAAAGGGAATAATCGCCATTGATTAAACAGAGGTAAAGTTATGCCATACGATTTTGAAGAAGTACTTGAAACCATAAAAATGACAGAGATTGAACATTTTGATATCCGTACAGTTACGCTCGGAATTAGTTTGAGAGATTGTGCAGATAGAAA
>JANQIV010000004.1 GCA_028282005.1 Melioribacteraceae bacterium
TTACATCGGAAAACAACAAAGTTATGCTGGATTTTTGGGAAAGGCCTTTGATGTGGTATTCCTTAAATCTTCTTCAACAGCATGGTGTATCCGATGTAGCAATTAATGTTGGGCACTTACCTGAACAAATTGATAAATATGTTAACTACGAAATGGATCACAATCTTAAAGTTAACCTGTATCTCGAAAGTGAACAATTCGGCACAGCAGGGGCTATTAAACGCAATCCTTCCTTCTTTAACGATCACGTTGCTGTTATTCCCGGTGATGTTGTTACTTCTATTGACTTATCGGAAATGTACCGTAAACATATAAATACGGATGCGCTGATTACCCTTGCGTTGCACCCGGATTATCTATCCAATGATTATTATCAACCGGATATAAATAAAATTGTTGACAGTGATTTACTTTTCAAATTAGATGATAAAATAAGCGGTGTAATGATTTTAAGAAGCGATATTTTAGAGCTTATCCCAAAGAAGACAAATATGAACCTGCTTGAAGATTTACTCCCGGTATTGATTGATTACAAATTTAGTGTAAATGTATACAGCAGCAAAGCCGGGTTTTATAACATAGACAACTGGGAAAATTATTACAAAGCTTCGATCGACATGTTTAACCATCCTGAGCTGCATGATAAAAATACGATAGTAAAGATGGACGATAGTATTTATCATCATGTTAATGCGCGTTTCACAAAGCAGATAATGGAAAATAATTTTTCCAGGCTTTACCTGGGTGAAAATGTCTCAGTTCAAAGTAAATGTGACCTGGAAGGTGATATTTATTTAGGCAGTTCATCGGAAGTTAAAGAAAATACAAAGTTAGTTAATACTGCTATTGGAAGTAAAACCATTTTAGGAAAGGATTTAAAACTGGAAAATAATTTAGTCACTGACAAATTTCTTTATTCAAAGAACAATGAAATAACTGTTTATGTTGAAGATGAAAACGTCCTAAAAGAGAATAAAAGTAAAACAATTCAAGAATCATTTACTGAATTATTGATCTCCGTTACAGATAAATTTTTTGCCGGTTTGGCCTTAATATTGCTTTCACCTTTATTCTTATTTGTTGCAGCGCTTATCAAACTGGAATCAAAGGGACCGGTCTTTTATGTATCAAACCGTGTGTTGTCGCCGAGATACGAAAAGCGCGACAAGAAATGGTGTCTTTTCAAAGGGGAATCTAAAATTAAATACTTTGTTTTTAGAACTATGTATGTTGATACTGATAAGATGGTCAAGAAGCTTATCAACAAATATGACAATGGTCCATTTGTTAAAGTTGAAGATGACCCGAGGGTAACCAGAGTTGGAAAAATATTAAGAAAAACTTCTATTGACGAACTGCCTTTGTTCTGGAATGTTTTAACAGGTAAAATGAGCCTTGTAGGTATTTGGGCATTGCCTTCATATGAAGCGGAGCATTTGGCTGACAAAGGTTTTCAATCAACTATTGACGAAGAAAGAAAAATAGATTTAAGCGATACTGCACGTTTGAGATTTAAAGGCAAGCTTGGGTTAGCCGGTTTCTGGCAATCAAGAGGGAGATCAAATCTATCTGCTGAAGAAAGAGCAATACACGATTCGGTACAAACAGTATTAACAAACCAAAAAAGTGATGATGCCGAATTTATGGGCGAGTACTATAAATTCAAATCTTACCGCGGTTACTGGCGTATGCTTTTTGAAACTTTCTCTTCAGTAGTTAAAAGAACAGGAGCAATCTAATGTTAGTCTTTAAGCAGATCATTGTGTTTATAATATTGCTGATCCTGTTTGCTATTAAGACTAATTCGCAGTCAGGAATACAAAATCAATTTGGTAATGATTCAACCAAAGCGAAGCTGGAGAGATGTATTGAATTAGCTTTGGAGTTTTACCCGGATCATAAAGTATACGAATTATACTTAAAAACTGCGGAAGAGGAACTAAGTCAAACAAAAATGTCGTGGTTAAACTCATTCACGTTGAATTGGAGATATTACCCTGCAAGCGAAGATGAAACAAGAAGCTCGCTATTGCCTTCGCTGGGAGTCGGGCTTTCGGTAAACATCGGAAGTATTCTGGCTACTCCGAGTAAAGTAACGGAAGCAGAACAAAGTGTTAAAATTGCTGAAAACAGCATTGCTTCGAAAAGGAATTACCTTATAGCAGAAGTTAAAAGAAGATTCTTCAGGTACTTGCAGAACCTGGAGATGTTAGGCGTTCATTCCCAAAGCCTGGATAATGCAGAGATGATGTACGAACTTATTACCCATAAATATGAAAACGGGGAAGTTGGATTGGAAGAATACACTAAGTATTCCGGACTGTTTCAAGATGCAAGAGAAAACTTTGTTAAAAGCAGGGGTGATTATATGTGGGCTAAAAGCTCGCTTGAAGAACTTATTGGATATGAAGCGGAGGCTCTCTAAATGGATCTTATAAACTTTGTCCGTGTACTTCTTAAGAAGAAAAAGCTGCTTATAATAATTCCGATTATTGCGTTGGTAACAGCTTTTATCCTAACAATGAATCTCAAAAACTCTTATAGATCGGTTGCAAAACTTGCAGCGGGAATAACTGATGAAAATCAGATAACCATTGAAGGCGAAGTTGACTTAAGGCCTTACGTTGTTCAAAACAAATTCAGCAATTTAATCGAACTAATAAAATCAAAAAAAGTTATTGACTTAGTATCGTATAAACTCATGCTGCACGATATTGAAAATAAAAATAGATTCAGGCCTCTTTCAAATTTGTTTTCCGATCTTGATTCAAGTGCATACAAATATGTAAAAGAAGTACTGGAAGATAAATACGAAAACATGCAGGAATTATTAAACTCGGACGAAGGAGAAAATGGAATTATTAAATTGATTGCAAGCATGGCATACAACTATAATTCAATCATTAAAAAACTGAATGTCTACAGAGTAGGCGGAAGTGACTACATTGAGATAACGTTTGAATCTGAAAACCCTTATTTATCTGCATTTGTTGTAAACGCTGTGAGTGATGAGTTCATTCGCTTTTATGATAAATCCAACAAAATAAAGAGTGGTAAAAATGTATTATTCTTTGAAGAACTGGCCAATCAAAAAAAGGCTGAGCTTGATTCGCTTGTAAATAAATTGAAGAATTTCAAAGTAAAGAATCAGGTAATAAACCTTTATGAACAAACAAAAACTCTTGTAATCCAGATGAAAGATTTGGAAGTACTAAGAGAAAAAGAAAACAAAAACATCCCTTCCCTCCAAGAAGCAATTAAAGAAATTGATTCCAAGCTTGGTGATAAAAATAAATTATACGTTGAAGCCGACCTACAGCCGTTTCAAAAGAATATTTTGGACAAAAGAAAAAAGATAAAAA
>JANQIV010000010.1 GCA_028282005.1 Melioribacteraceae bacterium
GCTTATCGTCGCCTTTACCTTCTTCTTCTCTTTCTTTCTTTTCTCTTTCTTTTTGCGCAGCTTCGTTAGCTTTTAATTCTTTTGCTTTTGCCATACCCTCAATAGCTGTGTCAGCCATTGTTTTTACAATCAATTCAATTGTTCTAACTGCATCATCGTTTGCAGGGATAACATAATCAACTTCATCAGGATCACAGTTTGTATCAACTATAGCGAAAATTGGCAAATTCAATCTGTGAGCTTCTTTAACTGCAATTGATTCTTTTTTGATATCAACAATAAACAAAGCACCCGGCAATTTGTTCATTGATTCAATTCCATCAAGAACTTTTCTTAATTTATCTCTTTCACGTGATAACTGTAATCTTTCTTTCTTAGTTATTTTTTCAAAAGTACCGTCTGTTTCCATTTTATCAATATTTTGCAAACGCTTGATACTTTTGCGGATTGTTGAATAGTTGGTAAGCATGCCGCCTAACCATCTTTCGCTAACCCAGTTCATTTCACTTCTTTTTGATTCTTCAGCAATTACGCCTTTAGCTTGTTTTTTAGTGCCTACAAAAAGAATTTTCTTTCCGCTTGAAACTATTTCGTAAAGTTTGCTTGCTGCAAATTCAACTGCTTGTTGTGTTTTTTTAAGATCAATTATATGAATCCCGTTTTTTTCCATGAAAATGTAAGGCTTCATTTTGGGATTCCATCTGCGGGTAAGGTGACCGAAATGCGCACCTGTTTCGATAAGTTGTGTTAATTCAACTTTTGCCATTATTATCTCCTGTTATCCTTCTACTTTCTTCAACTTTGCCTTTCACCCTATGTTAATATTGGGCACAGGAGGCAAATCCGAAAGTATGATTGATTATTAGATTTATTAAAAAATTATCTTTTAGAGAACTGGAATCTTTTTCTAGCTTTTGGCTGACCATATTTCTTACGTTCAACCATTCTAGGATCCCTGCGTAATAAATTATCTTCTTTTAGATTTTTTCTGAAATCTTCGTTAATTTCAACTAATGCTCTTGCAATACCTAATCTGATAGCTTCAGCTTGACCTGAAAGACCACCGCCTCTTACGTTCGCATAAACATCATATTTTCCGAGTGTTTCAGTAACTTTTAACGGGAGCAGCACATCGTCTCTGTGTGTTTTCATCGGGAAATATCTTTCAAATTCGCGTTTGTTTATTGAAACATTACCCGAACCGGTTCTCAAATAAACTCTTGCAACTGCGTTTTTTCTTCTTCCAACGTAAATTTTATCTGCCATTATTTATCCCCGTTCAAACTTAATTCTTCTGGTTGTTGTGCAGCGTGTGGGTGATTTTCACCAGCATAAACTTTTAATTTTTTTACTAATTTTCTTCCTAATCTATTTTTAGGCAACATACCTTTTACAGCAAATTCAATAACTCTTTCCGGGTGTTGTTCAATCATTTGTTCGAATGATTTGAATTTAGCACCACCAGGGTATTGAGTGTGTCTGAAATATGTTTTTTGACTTTCTCTTTTACCTGTCATTCTAACTTTATCAGCGTTTACTACGATAACAAAGTCGCCAGTGTCAAAGTTTGGAGTAAACACTGCTTTGTGCTTTCCTCTAATAACTTTTGCAACTTGAGTAGCTAATCTACCAAGTATCTGATCTTTCGCATCAACTACATACCATTTTCTATTGGCATCTTCAGGTTTTATGAATCTAGTAATCTTTTCCTGTCTCAAAACGTTTTCCTCCAATGAAACACTTATTTTTATAGAGCTTGTAAATATATTTCAAATTAGTGGGAATGTCAAGAAACGTTTTGTTGAAATTTTTAAAGTTTTTAAACCTTATTGATAATTTTAATCAGAAAACTTCATTTTTATTTGATTTTGAATTCAAATACATCCGGCCTGGAATAATGACCAACTGCGTCTAGAAATAATCTTCCGTCGATTATATTTGTTAAATCGAGGTCAGCGTAAATTATTTCGTTTTTATCTGCGAGAGGTTCAACAACCATACTTCCGTCAGGAGCATAAATAACACTATTTCCGTGCATCAATATGTCGTCATTTTCAGCGGGGATTTCTTCAATTAAAATTGAAGCGACTTTATTTTCTAATTTTAATGACTTGATTCCTTCAAGCATGTCGTTTTTTGTAACAACAGCACCAGACGCTATTACATAACATTGTCCCTCAAACGCATAATGTCTGCTGCAGACTTGGTTCATTTCTTTTACTTGAGGCCACTGTGCAACGTGAATTGTTTCATGGTTTTCGTGCATAGCAGTGCGGGCAAGCGGCATCCAGTGTTCCCAGCAAATTAATCCACCTATATTTCCCCACTTGGTCTCAAGGTGATTTAATGTGCTTCCGTCTCCTCTTCCCCAAATCATTCTTTCTGTATAAGTAGGCATTAATTTTCTGTGGATTTTATGCGTGCCATCAGAATTTATAAAAATAATCGAATTGTAAATCGTACCGCCATCCCTTTCGTGGGCACCCATTATTATAATGGTTTCATTCTTTTTAGCTATTTCACAAAGTTCGTTTAATTGTTTACTTGGAATTTCGATGGAGTTTTCGAAAAGAATTCTAAATAGGTCTTTCGCCGGTTTGTGATCCCAAAGAGCTACGTTTGGGGAAGCATCAAGCCATATTGGGTAACCGGGTAACCAAGTTTCAGGAAATGAAATGAGATTAGCACCATTAGCAGCACATTCGTCAATATACTTTTTTGCTAATTCAATGGATTCATCCAGATTCAAATAAACCGGTGGATGTTGAACTGAA
The DNA here is from genome assembly GCA_028282005.1 of Melioribacteraceae bacterium. Lineage (GTDB taxonomy): Bacteria > Bacteroidota > Ignavibacteria > Ignavibacteriales > Melioribacteraceae > JANQIV01. The sequence continues at coordinate 2,775 of JANQIV010000010.1, forward strand.
GCTACTTTTATTTTTTTCTCTTCAAACATATCTCATTTCCTAATTTTGCTAAAAGCAATATAATGATTCAAAGATTGCAAAAAAATTTAATGAAAATTTTGGAGCAGATAAATCAATTGGCCTTTAAAACTCTGGGCAAGTATAATTCCGGAATTGTATTTTCTTTTGATTCATTGTACCACATCAAGTTAGTAATAGCCCACCCATTATTGTAAACAGCCTGTATACTATTGATTCCCCTTGCCAATAATCTTATGTCCGATGGAGCATACTTAGCTTCATATGTGCTGAAGATATGACATATCTTTCCGAAGCACTGCTGTTCCCTATGAATCTCATATTCATAAAAATTCTTTAGTAAACCTTTTTTAATTTGCTCTTTCAATTTTATAATGTATGTCTCAACTTTCATTTGTTCAAAACCGTTATCTGTAACATGCAATAATCTAGCTTCCGGTTTGAACAAAACTCTGAGCTGATCCCAGTCAATTTTTTCAATATTAGTAAATGAAATCGCTTTATAAAGTTGGTTTACTAAGTTATCGATTGTATCAATTTTAATAGGCATTTCCCTTATTGTTATTTTTGATTTTGGGTGAAATATAAATTTTAATTATTTTTATTTCACCGTAAAACAACTAAGAGAAAAATTTCTGCATTACATAAATATGTAATGGCCTATTTGATATTCATTCCGGGTAAAGTCATTGTTTTAAATCCTGAAGGCACCTCAAACATACTATTCTCAAGATTCATTTCTTTTAATTCTACTACTTCAAATCGGCCTTCTTCTTTACCATTGTTTTTTGTAATTACCAGCATTGGGAAATAGCCTTGGTCTTCAATTGAACTTTGCCAACCACCAGCATTAGATCTTTGCATAGGATTATTCATTGATTTGAAATCCCCAACATCTTCTGTTATCCACATTTCAGATTCTTCATTTCCATCTTTTATAATCCATTTCTCACATTTTTTGCCAAGTATAGTTTTGTATTCGCCAGTCTTAATTATTTTATCCTCATATTCTTTTTTTGCTTTTTTACCATATTGCTGTGCAGGTAGCATAGAATTTTCCATCAGCTGCTTTGGCATTTTCATATACATTTTTTGATCAGGCATCATCATTGTCATTTCTTCATCGGTATAAATAAAGACAAGCTTTTTATCACTAACAAATTCAATACGTAGGTTTTCACCTTTGTAATAATAAACCATATCAGCATTTTCTTTATTGCTCTTGAAATTGATTTTCATTTTTCCTTCAAACTGCTGGGCTAATAAGGTTGTAAATGAAAATATGATTAACAAAAAAAGCATTTTTATGTTTAGCATTTTTTCCCTCTGATTTGATGACATTTAAATTAACACAAATCAATTTTTATATTTTGTTTATCGTCACAATTCTTTTTTATATTTCGATGCTCTCAAATAATAGGTAAAATGAAGATTCTCGTCACAGGCGGAGCCGGCTTTTTAGGGATTAATCTAATTAGATATTTACTTAAAAAGAATCATGAAGTAATATCTCTCGATATTGTTCCATTTGATTACGAAGACTGCAAAGACAAAATTGAAATAACCACCGGTGACATTAGAGATCAGTCAATAATTAAGCAAATTATGCAGGGAGTTGAAATCGTTGTTCACACCGCTGCAGCATTACCACTTTATAAACCCAAAGATATTTACAGTACAGATGTTGGAGGCACAAGAAATTTATTGATCGCTGCGAAACAAAATAATATAAAAAAATTTATCCATATATCATCAACTGCAGTTTACGGAATTCCGGACCACCACCCATTGTACGAAGATGATAAACTTGATGGAGTTGGCGATTACGGTAAAGCGAAAATTCAAGCTGAGGAAGTTTGTCTAGAATTTCGAAAAGAAGGGATGTGTATCCCTATTCTAAGACCTAAGTCATTTATCGGGCCGGAAAGGTTAGGGGTGTTTGCTTTGTTTTATGATTGGGTCAAAGATGGGCATGGATTTCCGATGATTGGCAATGGCAAAAACCGTTATCAACTACTTGATGTTGACGATCTTTGTGATGCAATAAATCAGTGTATTGAGCTAGACGATAAAGTAGTTAATGATACTTTTAATATTGGAGCAAACGAATTTACAACAATGAAAGAAGATTACCAGGCAGTTTTAGACTACGCAGGATTCGGGAAAAAGATTTCCAGGTTACCCGAGAAACCGATTATTTTGATGTTGAGAATTTTGGAATCGCTCAAGCTATCCCCACTTTACAAATGGGTTTATGAGACCGCTTCAAAAGATTCATTCGTATCAATTGAGAAAGCTGAAGAAAAGTTGAATTTCAAACCGAAATACTCAAACAAAGATGCTTTAATTAGAAACTATAAATGGTATCTCGCAAATCTGGAATCATTTCAAAATCAAGACGGAATATCACACAGAGTACCTTGGAAGCAAGGAATTCTTGCAATTGCAAAAAAATTCTTTTAATATTTTTGTCAAAAAAATACAGGTAAAATGAGTTCACTTGGAAGACATATTTTAGTTGAGTTCTTAGGTTGTAATCCGGACATAATGAATAACGTGTCGAGAATCGAATCATCGATGGTTGATGCAGCTGAAGATTCTGGGGCTACAGTTATCAATTCAACCTTTCATCACTTTTCTCCTTACGGCGTTTCGGGTGTAGTAGTAATTCAGGAAAGCCATTTAGCAATTCACACTTGGCCTGAATACCAATATGCAGCAGTAGATTTGTTCACTTGCGGCGATACTGTTGATCCGTGGATATCTTTCGATTTTCTTAAAAATGAATTTGGAGCTACAAATTATTCAGCACTTGAAATGCAAAGGGGCTCTTTAAATTTACTTAAACGAATTGATTATGATATAAGCAGCTTGAGAGAAAAAGCATCTAAACATGTTAATCCGGGAAAATATACTCGTAATGTTTGGTTTACCGATAAGGATGATGATCAAGCTTTATCGTTGCGCTACACTGGTGAAGTTCTTTTTGATAAACAAACTGAATATCAAAAAGTAAAAGTGATTGACACTTATAAATATGGGAGAACATTAACCATTGATAACATGGTAATGTGTACGGAAAAAGATGAATTCCACTACCATGAAATGATTTGCCACCCGGCAATTTTTGCGCACGGCAATGTTAAAAATGTTTTGGTTATTGGGGGAGGCGACGGCGGAACTGTTCGCGAAGTTCTAAAACATGAATCAGTAGAAAAAGTAACAATGGTTGAAATTGACGGCGAAGTTGTTAAAGCCTCTAAGCAATGTTTGCCAACTTTATCTTCTGCTTTTGATAATCCTAAATTAAATTTGCTTATTGAAGATGGAATTGAGTTCGTAAAAAATTCTGAGCCCGGAACATACGATTTAATTATTATTGACGGCTCGGATCCCATTGGTCCTGCCGAGGCATTGTTTTCTTATGCCTTTTATGAAAACTGCTACAAAGCACTAAATGACAACGGTATTGTTGTTGCTCAAGGTGAATCTCCGCTTTTTAACAGCGAGGTTTTTGTAGATTTACATAAAGCGTTGAAAAAGCTTTTTGGCCAGAAAAATAGTGAAGTAATGCTTTTTAATATTGCCACTTATCCCACAGGCCTTTGGAGTTTTCAATCTGCTTGTAAATCTAATTTGGATATAAAAAAGGTAAATGTTGAAGAAGTAAGTAAAAAAACAAATGAATTCGATTTAAAATATTATAACGCAGAGATACATCAAGCTGCATTTGTATTACCAAACTATGTAAAGAGAATGTTAAATGAGTAAAAGTAATTTTGATCCGAACGCAACAAGTGTAATAAACGGGAATTATTTTGGTTTCCCTTTTTTGGCTGAAGAATCAGAAGTGGTTTTAATTTCTATTCCGTGGGATGTAACTACTTCTTACGGAGAAGGTACTGCAAAAGGGCCACGCGCAATTTTAGATGCATCCCTTCAATTGGATTTTTATTTATTTGGTATTAATAAGCCATGGGAAATAGGTATAGGAACCTTACCGGTAATGGAAAAGATTGTTGAAAAAAACAAAGTAAACAGAGCTCTTGCAATTGAAATAATTGAGAACCTTGAAAAGGGTACAAATCTTAATACCGAAGATTTGAGAGATAAAATCTCTACTGTTAATAAAGAATGTGCCGCATTAAATTTATGGCTGCATGAAGAATCAAATAAATGGTTGTCTCAAAACAAAATTGTTGGAGTTGTGGGCGGCGAACATAGTACTCCACTTGGATTGATTAATGCACTATCCGAAAAAGAAGAGAGTTTTGGTATTTTACAAATTGACGCTCACTCCGATTTAAGAAGAGCTTACCAAGGCTTTGATTATTCACACGCTTCAATAATGTACAACGCTTTAAAGAATAACAACATTTCGCAATTGGTTCAAGTTGGAATTCGTGACATTTGTCCGGAAGAAATTGATTATATCAAAAATGATAACAGAGTAGTTCTTTATAATGATTTCTCATTGAGTGAAACATTATTTAGTGAGAGATCATGGCTTTCAATTTGTGATGAAATATTATTGCATTTGCCTGAAAAGGTCTATATTAGCTTTGATATTGATGGGCTATCGCCAGAGAACTGCCCGAACACAGGAACACCAGTTCCAGGTGGACTTTCATTTAACCAAGCAGTTACATTAATAAAATATATTGCAAAAGAAAAAGAAATTATCGGATTCGATTTATGTGAAGTTTCGCCATCGTTAATTAATCCGCACACAAATTTTGATGGTAACGTTGGAGCTAGGTTACTTTATTTGCTTTCTAGTTTTGCTTACGGTTCACACCACAAAGAAATTTTACAATAATAAATTTCATAAAGCAGATTTGAAATCTGCCCAACAAAAAAACCCGAACTCAAATCGAATTCGGGTTTTTCTTGATACTCAAATCTTGATACTATTTCACAAGAATCATCTTCTTTGTCTGCACAAAATTATCTGAAGTTAAAGTATAGAAATAGATACCACTTGCAACATTTCTACCGCTATAGTTTCTTCCATCCCATTCAACTTCATAATTGCCTGCTGTTTGAGATGTGTTTACAAGCTGAGCAATTTCTTCACCATTAACACTATAAACAGATAATTTTACATTACCTGAATTAGGAAGCGAGTATTTAATTTTTGTACTTGGATTAAATGGATTAGGATAGTTTTGTGATAGAGCATATTCAGTTGGTAATTCATTTTGTTCTTCAACATCAACCACCAATTCTTTTGCTGTACCAACAAATACACCCCTACCGTGAGTACCTAATGCAACATATTCATCTGCTGTTCTAATAGCCATGGATTCAACTACAACATTACCAATTACATCAGCTCCTTCTTGAACCCATGAAGTACTACTACCATTTAATGATGCTGTTCCAAAAAGACCTACACTTGTTCCAACAAGATAAATAGTTCCATTTGCTACAGGAAGAATTGCTGCTGATCTAAGTGAAGGACCGCTTTGGTTTTCTCCTTCCAACGAACCTTCAACTGCTGTCCAATTTGCTCCGCCATCAGCTGTGTGGTATAAACCAACAACATTATAATTGGATGCAACAACAATTACTTCATCAGAATTTTCAGGATTGATAGCAATGTCATGTATCCAAACTCCGTCTGCAATATCAGGAATAGAAATATCTTCAGCAGGGCCCGTATTTGAACGTGCGTTTGTAAGCTTGCTAATAACAGGTTTGCCACTTCCCGATGCGGCAGTATATAATACGTGCGAACTATTTTGATCAGAAACTTCTAATGCTGAATATGTGTAACCTGTCGGAGCTTCCATGTCTGTAAGGACTAGCCAATGTTCATCATTACCAGGCCAGCTAAATGCGTTACCAGCTGTCATACTACTTAATCTACTGTTTCTTAATAAGGTAGAACCAGCAGGATAATGCATAATGTTTTGGCTATTGGGATTGATAACAAAAGGATTAATAAACAACTGTCCTGTTGCCAAATTATCTGTTGGGTGAATAAACGCCCACTCGTTACCGATACTCGGAGGAGGTCCGCCACTTCCAAAAATATCATATGGTCTTCCCTGGAAATCATATTGTAGTCTAATCATTGATCCATTTTGAGTTGAGACATATGCAAAATTAGACCCAAAGAAACTAAAAGAACCATCACCGGAACTAGCATCATAATTCAAAATTGACGGTGTCCCCGTAAAAGTAAATAAAGGTGTACCGTTGTCTTGTGTTCCAGTCATAATTCTTCCATCGCCAGCTACGTCCGGAATAGAAATATGATATGACTGAGTAACATTATAACCAACGTTTTTAGTACCGAAAAAGGTTGGCTTTTCCGGCCAGGTTGCCGATATGTCATCAGAATATGATAAACCACCGTCATGTCCAATCCATACTTTATTAGGATCGGTAGGATCAAAAGCAAAAGAATGCATATCAGGATGTGAACCTATTTCTGATCCATTTCCATCATTATTATCATAACCACCTATCCAACCATTTTCAATATCTGCTTGTTCAGCTTCACTTGAAGGAGTCGTATATCCGTCTTTGGATCTATAAAGATTTGTTCCGCCAAGTAAAACGAAGTTTTCATCATCAGGCTTAACAGCTACAAGCATATTATAGCTACCTTGTGAATTATAAGGGCCATTCGAGTAATTAGGAATATTGGCTGATAAGTCTGTTGCAGATTCACTCGAATTGTCAAACTTATGTAGTCTGTAGTCACCATTTGAATTACTAACTTCGGTTAATACATAAAACACGTCAGGATTTGAAGTAGAAAAATCAAGTACTGATCTACGGTATTCTGTTCCAACAGGCCATGAGTCAGGTATAATTTCATCCCACATTGCTCCATCATCACTCGAAATCCAAACACCTGCATTATTGGCCAAATCACTGCTTGAAAAACTGATATATTCTGAAATTGTAGCTACAATAATTCCTTCAGTAGAAATATCAAATTCAACATACCTGCCGTTAGTTTCTAAAACATTTGTAAAACTATTGCCGCCGTCAGTTGACTTAAATACCCCATATGCGTTGCTGGCAATAAAAATTGATCCTGTAGTTGGACTTACATCAATTTTTGAAACATAATCTAAAGGATGATCCCATGCTGTTGGGTTATCTCCTGGCTTTGGAAGTAATGACCAGGAGTCTCCATTGTCTGTAGATTTATATAAGCCTGCACCTCTGAACGGAGCTCCGGAACCACTTGCAGAGTTACCAGTGATTTCACCAGTTGAAGCATACCATGTATCTTGATGTCCGTCTCTCGTATCTTGAGCAACATAAGATATGGATAATACTTGGTCCAATGTATTTTTAAATTGCCATGTGAAATTCTTACCTGCTTCTACCGATTTCCATAAACCGCCGGAAACACCACCGGCTATAATTGTATTTTTATCTCTAACATCAATTGCTAGTGCACGGGTTCTACCACCAATATTATTCGGCCCGGCATGTGACCATTCGAAAAGGTTTGCCAAATTTGTTTTGCTTAAACCTTTTGCTCTAAGACTGCGTGTATATTTTAATTGGTTTTCAACATAATCACTGGGGATTTTATTTGTAGCCGGATCCCTCATTAATTTGAAAAAATATTCCGCTCTAGCTTTTTTCGAATCTATACCAGCTTTTGGCGAACCTGAAGAGCGAAGTTTAGAAATTTCAAAATCTGTACTTTCCTCTATCTTACTTGTGTTATCCAAGAGGAATAAAAATAAAAATGCTGTTAAAGCAAAAATCGCAAAATTTAGTTTGTAGCTTTTAATACGCATAGCTATTCCCTTTATTAATTAAAGATTATTCAAATTTAGTTATTTCCCATGTTTTTTGAGGAGCTTCTTCACCTTTACCAGGCCCCGCAAGAATCATATTATATGTTTTATCAACTTCGGGTTTTTTACCTGTACCGGTTAAATAACGAGACAATTTTGCAGCAATATTAGTATTCTCGCTAATTGGTGATGCCGATTGTCCATAACCAAGCACTTTATTAATTTTTAATTCGTAGCTGATTACTTTTCCTTCCTCAGACATTGATAAAACTTCAGCTTCTACTTGTGCAGTACCGGGTGATAAGGGTTCACCTTTTGGTTTTACTTTGTTAGTTTGTTCTTCTGATGATGAACAAGAAATTAAAACCATTGAAAAAATAGTGACTAAAAAAAATGTAAGGATTTTCTTCATAGACCAGTCCTCAAATTGTTATAACAGAAATGATTAAATGCAAAAAACAACTCCTTTCAAGAAAGAAGGTGGAAAGTATAATATTAATAATTATGAACTGAAATTACATAATTAGTTTATATAGGTCAACAAATTAAAATGAGCTTTTAAATGTTTGTGACATAATGATTTAGGACATTTGGGTGTGATTAGGTTTTATTGTAAATTTAATTGTTGGGCACTCATTTTATCAAAGAAATCTAATTCTGTTCCCATCAAATCTTTTAGAGTAACTTTCTCTAAAGTACCATCAATAGAATTCTGAATTATCTTCCAAAGTGACCTTACAGAGCAATCAGTTGTATTGGTACAAATATCAGCAATACCTGCATGACTTTGACAAAACTCATCGTCAAAAAGTCTTCCACCCAGAACATCCATAACATCTCTAATTTTTATTTCATTGGGATGTTTAGTTAGAGTGTAACCGCCGGACTGCCCGCGTTCACTTTCGAGTATTTTCCCAAGCCTCAATATTCTCAATATTTTTGCAACGTTATGGTGAGAGATTCTTTCGAGATCACTGATCTCAGGAATTGTAAGGGCTTTTCCAAGTTGGTAAGCCCTTCCAATCTGAATTAAACATCTAACCCCGTATTCTTCTTGAGAGCTAAACTTCATTTATTTACTTTCATTCATAGGAATTTTTGAACCGCATGCTTTTGCGTGCACTAGTTTTGCGTAAGCTTCTTCTGAGATTGAAGGACCTTGTCCGTTACTGTCCTTTTCAAATTCTTCAATTAGTATTGCAGAAACTTCTTCAGCTGTTCTTCCTTCAATGTGATGACGGGGTAGCATAAAAATCACTTCACCATTTTTAATTACTGCCATTGATGGAGAAGACGGTGGAAATTTGCTTAAATATTTTTGGCGTAAAAAATCTACAGCATCTCTATCTTGTCCCGCAAACACAGTGTAAAAATCATTAGGAATAACTTGATTTTGTAATGCTAAAGTTGCACCTGGTCTTGCACTACCTGCTGCACAACCGCAAACAGAATTTATTACTACGAATTTTGTCTTATCATCATTAACAGAAAGTTTTTCTTCAACTAACTGCGGAGTAGTTAACTCTTCAAAACCAACGTAAACCAACTCATCTCTCATTGGCTGAACTGCTTCCGGATCATACATTGGCGGACGCATTTTTATATCAAACATATTACTGCCTTTCATTTATTTTTATAAAAAACCTAATTGCAATTTTGCTTCTTCAGACATTAAATCCTGATGCCAAGGTGGATCCCAAACTAAGTCGAGTACTACCTGGTTCAATCCTTTTACCGTTTTAACTTTTTCTTCAACCTCTCCGGGTAAACTTCCTGCCACAGGACAAGCTGGTGAAGTAAGAGTCATTTTGAGATAAGCGTTGGCTTCATCGTCAACTTTAATTTCGTAAATTAATCCAAGCTCATAAATATCAACAGGAATTTCAGGATCAAAACATGTCTTTAAGACTGTTACTATTTGCTTTTCTAAATTTTCTTTATCGATCATAGTTTATCAAGTTCCAATCCGCTTTCGTTAAAAACTACGGCGGACAAGGTTTGTAAAGTTTTTAAATGAACATTTCTTTTACTTTTTTAAGTCCGGCAACTAATCTATCAATGTCATCATGATTATTATAAATACCGATAGAGGCTCTTGCCGTAGCAGGCAGATTATACCTCTGCATAATCGGTTGAGTACAGTGATGACCCGTCCTAATCGCTACACCTTCCGTGTCCAGTATTGTGCCGATGTCGTAAGGATGAATATCATCCATTACAAATGACAACACGGCAGTTTTATTTTTTGCGGTACCTACTAACCTCAATCCATCAATTTCCTGAAGTTTCTCTGTACCATAAACAAGTAATTCATGTTCGTATTTTTTTATTTCATGCATATCAAATGAACGCAAGTATTTTATTGCAACACCAAGCCCTATACCTCCGGCAATATTGGGTGTTCCGGCTTCGAACTTATTTGGAATACCATCATAAGTTGATTTTTCAAAAGTTACTGTTCTGATCATGTCCCCACCACCTTGGTAAGGCGGCAGATCTTCAAGTAGATTTGCTTTTCCATAAAGAACACCGATACCGGTTGGCGCATACATTTTATGTCCGGAAAACACAAGAAAATCACAATCCAATTCTTGCACATCTATTTTATCATGCTGTACTGCTTGCGCAGCATCAACTAAAACCGGGATATCATAGCTGTGGGCTTTTTCAATTATTTCTTTAACCGGATTAACAGTACCAAGAGAATTTGAAGTATGCACAACAGAGACTAATTTAACTCTCTCGTTAAGCATTTTATCAAACTCTTCCATTATCAAATCACCATTATCATCAATAGGGATAACGCTAAGCTTTGCACCATTCCTTTCACACATCAGTTGCCAAGGAACAATGTTAGCGTGATGTTCCATATGAGAAATAATTATTTCATCACCTTCGCTGAAAGTACCTGCTCTGCACAGCGAACTTGCAAGAAGGTTAATACCTTCCGTTGCCCCACGGACAAAAATTATTTCCGATGCACTAATTGCGTTGATAAATTCTTTCGCTTTCATTCTTGCATTTTCATATGCTGCAGTTGCTGCTTCACTTAAAAAGTGAAGACCTCTGTGTATATTTGCATTATCATTAGTATAATAGTAGTTTAGACTATCTATAACAACACCGGGCTTTTGAGTAGTTGCTGCATTATCTAAATAGCAAAGAGGCTTACCATTTACTTCTCTATCAAGTATAGGGAAATCATTTCTAACTGATTCAACATCAAAATCTCTAGTCAGCTGTTTTGTTAATACTCTTTCTTCCAATTTCAATCCGTTATTATTTTATATTTCAACACGATGAAGATGTTCAAAAATCATGTGATTTAATTGCTCTTTCAAATTATCTATTTTAACTTCTTCAACTACGTCGTCAATAAAAGCTCTTATCAACATTGATTTTGCAATTTCCGGTGAAACACCCCTTGAGCGAATATAAAAATATGCCTGATCATCAAGATGGCCAATAGTAGCACCATGAGAGCACTTAACGTCATCTGCATAAATTTCTAACTGGGGTTTTGTATCGATACTCGCTTCTTTAGAAAGCAGTATAGTTTTGTTTGACTGATAAGCATTAGTTTTTTGCGCGTCTTTTTCAACCCAAATTTTACCGTTAAAAACCCCGCGTGATTGATCATCTAAAATACCTTTATAGAGCTCGTTGCTTTCGCAATTAGGTTTTGCATGATTCACAAATGTATGATTATCAATGTGTTGCTTATTGCTGCCCAGATATAATCCATAATAATTTGTAGTAATATTTTCATCGTCTAATGTCGAATTGATATCATTGCGAACAAGCTTACCACCAAATGACATATTGTAATGGCTAAAAACACTGTCACGGTTTTGATATACTTCTGTTTTGTCAATGTGATATGCGTTTTCATTTTCATTTTGCACTTTGTATAAATCAACTACAGAATTGGCACCAGAGTAAACTTCAGTAATTGTATTAGTGAAATATTCTTTTTCACCATAACCAACATAATTTGCTATTATACTTACTTGACTATTCTTTCCGGCAATAATCAAATTTCTTGGCAAAGAAATAACTTCATTTTCGCTTGAACCATTTATGAAAATAACTTGCAATGGTTTTTCAATTACTTTATTGTCTGGAACATAAATAAATACACCATCTGTGGAATAAGCTGTATTTAGTGCGTTAAAACCGTTTTCAATTTTTGTTAATTTTGATAAATATTTTTCTGTCAATTCTGAATTGTTTTTTATTTGATTTGCTAAACTATCAACAATTATCCCATCAGGATAATCAGATAAAACTGAAAGTTCTTTATTGAAGCTCCCATTTACAACAACCAAAATATCAGAATCAACATCATCAATTCTTAGCTTCTCTATTAGTGCAGCATCGATATCCACAGTTTCAATATTTAACGGATGTTCAAAATCATTCTTTACCAGACCGGAAACATTTGTGTATTTCCACTCTTCGTTTTTAACAGTAGGAAACTGAAGTTCAGCCAATTTGTTTAAAGCTTCATTTCTTACTTTATGAAAAGAAGTTTCCGATTGCCCGTTGAGTTTTTCCTCAAAAGCGGCAAATCCTTCTGTATATTTTTTTAATAAATTACTTTCTGCCGGCATCATCATCTCCTTAATTAAACTGTTTCCACTTGTTCTTCTTTAATCCAATCGTAACCTTTTTCTTCAAGCTGAAGTGCTAACTCTTTACCGCCGGATTTGATTATTCTTCCTTTATACAAAACATGTACATAATCCGGGACAATGTATTCTAACAGTCTTTGATAATGTGTTACAACAATTGAAGCATTTTTTTCAGAGCGGTAGGTATTTACTCCATTTGAAACAACTTTTAATGCGTCAATATCCAATCCAGAATCAGTTTCATCAAGCAAGGCAAGTTTCGGATTTAACATTAGCAACTGGAAAATTTCGTTTCTCTTTTTCTCCCCACCTGAAAATCCGGCATTAACCGAACGGCTGATAAGTGAATCATCCATTCCAACTTTTTTTGCTTTCTCTTTCATTAAGTCTAAAAACTCTTTCGGCGAAATTTCATCCTGTCCGTGATGCTTTCTTATTTCATTAATTGCAGCTTTTAAAAAAGTTGCATTTGTTACACCGGGAATTTCAATCGGATATTGAAAAGCTAAAAACAATCCTTCGCGTGCTCTTTCATCAGGGGACTGTTCAAGTAAATCTTCTCCTTCAAAAAACACTTCTCCTTTTGTTACTTCAAACGCTTCATGTCCTGCCAAAACATTAGCCAATGTACTTTTACCAGATCCGTTCGGACCCATAATTGCATGGACTTCTCCAGCTTTTACTTCGAGATTAATTCCTCTTAAAATTTCTTTACCATCAATAGTAGCATGTAAATCTTTAATTGATATCATTTTTATTTTCCTTTTTTGTTAGCCTTCAGTCGGCCGTGGCGGATCAGCTGTCGGCTTTCAGTTGTCTTTTAATTTTTAATTGATAATTCAAAATTCATAATTGTTTTAACCGACACTGCCTTCTAAGCTGATTGCCAATAGTTTTTGTGCTTCAACGGCAAATTCCATAGGAAGTTCATTAAAAACTTCTTTGCAAAAACCATTTACTATCATGTTAACAGCATCTTCAGTACTGATTCCCCTTTGGTTCAAATAAAAGATTTGGTCTTCACCAACTTTAGATGTTGTTGCTTCGTGCTCAACCATAGCTGATTCGTTATCAACTTCGATGTAAGGAAATGTGTGTGCACCGCAGTTGCTGCCCATCAGCATTGAATCACATTGAGAGAAGTTACGTGAGTTGTCGGCTTTTTTACCAATTTTAACTAATCCGCGATAAGAATTGTCGCTTCTGCCAGCAGATATACCTTTTGAAATGATTGTACTTTTTGTGTTTTTACCAATATGGATCATCTTTGTGCCCGTGTCTGCTTGCTGATGATTGTTTGTAACAGCGACCGAATAAAACTCGCCAACTGAATTATCACCTTGTAAAATACAGCCAGGGTATTTCCAAGTTACTGCTGAACCTGTTTCAACTTGTGTCCAAGAAATTTTTGAATTTACACCACGACAAGCACCGCGCTTAGTTACAAAATTGTAAATACCACCTTTGCCTTCGCTATCACCCGGATACCAATTCTGTACAGTTGAATACTTAATCTCGGCATTATCAAGTGTTACTAATTCAACAACAGCAGCGTGTAATTGATTTGTATCTCTCATTGGGGCAGTACAACCTTCAAGATAACTTACATAACTTCCTTCATCAGCTATAATTAATGTGCGCTCAAATTGTCCGGTGTCCATAGCATTTATTCTAAAATACGTTGAAAGCTCCATCGGGCAGCGAACACCTTTAGGAATATATACAAAGGAACCGTCGCTGAATACCGCTGAATTTAGTGTGGCGAAATAATTATCGGTGTAAGGAACAACTGAGCCAATATATTTTTTTACTAATTCGGGATGCTCTTGCAATGCTTCTGAGATCGAACAAAAAATAATTCCTTTTTCTGCTAAAGTTTCTTTAAATGTTGTCGTGACTGATACAGAGTCGAACACAGCATCAACAGCTACACCTGCTAATTTTTTCTGTTCTTCTAAAGGAATACCAAGTTTTTCAAATGTCTTTAATAATTCAGGATCAACTTCGTCCAGGCTTTCTAATTCCGGTTTTTCTTTGGGTGCAGAGTAATACGAATATGCCTGGTAATCTATTTCAGGATATTTTACTTTCGGCCATTTTGGCTCTTCCATCGTTAGCCAATGACGATAAGCCTTTAATCGCCATTCTAACATCCACTCTGGTTCATTTTTCTTTCTCGAAATTCCTCTTACAACATCTTCATTCAAACCTTTTGGGAAAGTATCCTGTTCAATTTCAGTTTCCCAACCCCACTTATATTCCGAGGTTGTTAAATCCTCTACAGCTTTTGCTTGCTCTTCGCTTCCAAAATCTTCGGCTCTCACTTCAGCCATAAATTCTCCTATTTTTCAAATTTTGAGTTGTTAACCTAATGAATCTTGATTTTTTTGTCAAGATTAAACGTAAATAAAAAGACGATTTAATGTCGTCAATTTCAAGAACGAAAACTTTACTGCATTGGTTCCAAAATTTCTTGATACTATTTAACTAATATCATTTTCTTGGTTTCAGAAAATTCGTCAGCAGTTATCCGGTAAAAATAAATTCCGCTAGTGTGGTTGGATGCATCAAATTCTATGTTGTAATAGCCTGAGGGTTGTCTTTCGTCAAGTAATTTTTCCACTTTATTACCAAGCACATTAAAAACTTCAATTTTCACGTTTGCCGCTTTTGGCAATTGATAAGAAATTGTAGTGATTGGATTAAACGGATTTGGGTAATTCTGAAATAGTGCAAAGTCTTTTGGCAAACCGTCGTCAATTTCAACTTCTTCTTCAACTTGTTCGTTTTCAATATCCGAGAGCAAATAATATGCTCTATAAAATCTTTTGTCTTCGTGCTTGAAAATTCTTATCCAATCATCTTCCAAATATTCAATTTTTACTTCTGCACTATCTTTATCATTATCAATAGTATAAATCCCCAAATTAATTTCACCTTCTTGAGTGTAGTAGTCAAAATATTCTTGCTCACCAATTAAAGTGTAATCAAAATATCCGTCATTTAACCTACTTAAATCAAAGTAGATTGCTCCATCAGATCTGATATTTACCCAAAAATTATCTAATGTTGTACTTCCGGATGAATAGAAATTAAACTCTTTAGTTTGCGGATTTACATAAGTTCCACTATTTAATTCTGCAGCTGAAACTTCAAAGTCGTTTTCAATAAGCTTATAAATCAATTCTTCACCGTTACTTGCATAAAATCCTTTTGGGGCTAAAATAATCCCGTTGTAGTTGTAAGCTTCATCATCAAAGTTTACGACAACTGTCCAACCGTTTTCAAATCTAGTTTCCTGTACTTTTTTATCTTCACTTAAAAATTGGTGAGAGATCATTTTACTTTTACCTGTTCTTTCAAATACAGATGCGACAAGATGATACGTTTCTAAAAATCTTTCTCTGTTTTGCAGCCAATAATTATAATCCGGAGGCATAATGAGTGGCATTGTTCCATAAAGAATATTGAACAAATCTTTGTCATCCCAGAAAGCTGGCACTTTAGAAACACCATCGCCTGTATACCAAGTTGGAACATGAACATCATGATAAACTAAACCATGCAACGGCAAACGCACAGTAGGATTTATATTAAAATTTATAAATCCATCCCCAGGTTCTTCAATTGGCGTACTCCAATCGTATCCGGCATTTTCCGCCGGTTGAATAGACATTGTTCCTTCGCCGAAATCAACATTCGGGAATGCCCAATCCCGGGCTTCTTCGCTTCCGGTCACAAGATTAAATCCATTTTTGACGACATCTAATGTTCTACTTCTGTCATTAGCATCCTGCATTCTGGTTTGCGGATGATTTTCGGAATAATTTTCGTAAAGAGGACTTGATAATTCGACATCAATAAATCTGGCTGAATAGTTTTTCCCAGTTGGATCTTCTGAAATTCTTTTTGCTGCTAATTCAGGATGAGTTGATGAACTTGTGTAGTAACCTTGAAATGGAATCGTACCATCAAGGTAAGTCAGCCAACCTTTTTGTAACTCACCGTCTTTTGTAACGATAACATCTTCAGGGTAGCCTTCTCTTCTTAGCCAATTATATTGTGGATAATCCGGCGGCCAAACGTCTGTATAAATATCATATCTGCTTGAGAGAAAGCCAAGTGAGTTTATCGAATCAATTATTTCAGTCATATCTTCATCAGCGAACCAACCGCCCGCAATTGAAATTAATGCTTTACCCACACCAAACGATTTTAAGCTATCCAAAAAGGAATTCGTTCTAAATTCAGGTTTAAGAGCCCAAAAATCTACTGCTCCAATTAGTTTTTCAACATTTGGGTTATCAGCAATTTTATCCTCAAATGTTTTTACAAATCCGGCTTTTTCAGCATATGTTCTATAGTCTTTACCCATAGACACATAACCACCTTCATCATAAAAATAGTATTCAAAAACTCTTTTATAACCAAAATTGCCTTTACTTGATGAATGAATTAATTGCGGCGAATACAATAAAGATTCGTCATCTTTAACAAATTCAACTTCGGTATCCCAAGGATTATGCGATAAGATCATAAAGCCTGATTCTAAATTTGTTGTGCCTATATATGACATTGTGGCTTTATGGCCATAGAACTGAAATCTCCAATACGGATACTCTTTATCAACCGGGAGAATCATTCCGGCAGCTCTTGGAATAATTAAGTAATCATTAGCTTTACTTTTTATTCTACCCGGAAATAAAATTTCATCAGACATTTCATTTGCCGAATCAGCAATAAGTTCAAACTTAAGTGCATTGCCATTTAGGGAAAGTGACAAATGTATATCAAAATTATCCGGTATGTAATTTCCGTCGAGCACATATCCATTTTCAATAGTATCGACGGATTCAAAACTAAATTGAATTATTTCTTCACTCTCAAAAATATTATTTTCTGCAGTTGTTGCTTTAAACGAAAACGGAGAAGTTGTTAATTCTATTTTTAGAAAATCATTTTCTAATGCTAAATTTTTACCTTGGCTTGATGATCCGACTAAAGAAAGGAAAGCTTCATCGAAATATGCTTTTGAAGAATCATTTCCTGTAAATCTTGGTAAAATATAACTTGCATTTTCAGGTACAATAAATCTGCTTGTTACTTGCTCATATTCTTCAGTCTTGACTACGCCTTTGGCGCCATACGACCAGTCAATTACATTAAATGAAGAATCATAAAGTACAACAGAACATTCAATCCAATCTGATACATTTTCAACATAAGCCCACACACTGAATTCATAAATCTCACCAGTGTTCACTTCCAGTATTTGACTGTAAGCCAAAGACCAGTCTTGACTGCCCCAATGTTCAATTAGTAAGGCTTTTGTTCCGGAATAAAAATTTTCCAGTACGACTTCAGCATCACCTGAGTTATCATTACGAGTCCATAATTCTGACCAAGAATTTAAGCCATCTTCAAAACCGGGATTTTTAATGAGGTTTTGGGCATAAAGCGAGGTGGTAAAAAGCACAAAGAGTATTATTTTCAGTAATCTTTTGCCCATGCCTAACTTTATGTTTTTATGGAAGATGTTATAATTTAAAATTTTTCATTTAAAAAGAAAGAGATAAATCATTGAAATAAAACTTTATACAGTTAATTGCAGGAATCACAGATTCCATTTGCAGTTAAAGTTATATGAGATACTTTATGTTTTACAGGCAGTTGAAAATTATCGAGTAAGACATCATTTAAGCAAAAAATACTTCCACATTTTTTGCAAATAAAATGTGCGTGATTGCATTCATTGTTATTATCTCTTGTTTCTGTAAAAGCATACTTTTGCGAACCGGAGGGAATAGGTACTTCATGAATTAATTTGTTTTCAAGAAATTTATTAATTGTTCTGTAGATTGTTACCTTGTCATATTTACTGTTAAGTTTTTTCTTTAAATCATTATATGACAAAGCAATTTTACTAATCAGAAATAATTCTAAAACTTCTGCCCGTACTTTTGTGATCCTTATTTTATTTTCTGCAAGTAATTTTGTTACTTTTTTCATATCTATTTTATTTAGAAAGTATTCTGAAGTATGACGCTAACAAAGTCAAAAAATATACCATTCCGGCTACTAATATAATTGTAGCTCCTGCAGGAATATTGAAACTAAATGAAAAATAAATTCCGCTAATTATAAAAACTGATACGAGTAAAACCGAAACGATAATCATTTTTAAAACAGAATTTGAGAATATTCTTGCTATAGCAGAAGGAAGTGTAAGTAAGGAAATTACCAAAATTAAACCTACAGTTTGTACTAAAATTACAACTGTTAAAGCAACCATTATGAGCATCAGATAATAAATTATATCAACTTTAATTCCTCTTACAAAAGCATATTCTTTGTCAAAGCTTGTATAAATTATCTGTCTGAAAAAGATAAAAGTAAATGAAATAATTACAACATCGACGACTAATAAAATCAAAATACTTTGACTATCTACCAATAAAATATTGCCGAAAAGAAATGTTATCAAATCAACGTTGTAACCAGGGGTTAAATAGGCAAGAATAATTCCTATCGCCATTCCGATTGACCAAAGTGCACTGATAATTGTATCTTCATTTTCTTTTAGTTTTAGTCTCACTAAGCCAATAAGTAATCCGGAAATAACAGCAAAAATTAAAGCTCCGTACAATGGATTAATATTCCAATAAAATGCTGCACCGATGCCACCCATTACCGCGTGGGCAATTCCTCCGCCGACGTATGAGATTCTTTTTACAACTACAAAAGTACCCGTCATTCCGCATGCAATTGAAGATAACAATCCTGCAATAATTGCATTCTGCAAAAATTGCTGCTCAAATATGTTTGTTATAAAATCCGACATCGCAAAATTTTTATAATCCGCATTTATGATTAATCATATTAACACTATTTTTATAAGCGTCTTTGATTATTGTTTCCGAGCTTACATCACCTATTTTGTGAGCAACCAGATTTTTGTTTACGCAAGCTACTTTATTAATGTAAGATGAAATAAATC
This sequence comes from Melioribacteraceae bacterium, assembly GCA_028282005.1. Lineage (GTDB taxonomy): Bacteria > Bacteroidota > Ignavibacteria > Ignavibacteriales > Melioribacteraceae > JANQIV01. Next base: position 22,199 of record JANQIV010000010.1, read on the forward strand.
CCAAATCGTGCGAGGCAAGAATTATAGTTTTTTCGTTATTTAAATTTTTCAGCAATTCGTAAATATCTAATTCAGAACTGCTGTCAACACTTGATGTCGGTTCATCGAGCAATAAAATTTCAGGATCAGAAACTAAAGCTCTCGCGATTAATACTCTCTGCTTTTGGCCTCCGGAAAGTTCATTGAACGAGACTTCGGATAAATCGCTGATTGAAACGTCTTCCATTGATTTTTCAATTTTGATATTTTCTTTTTTATTGAACCAAGGCATAAAGCTGGCTGAGTGGCAAACTCCCATTGCAACTACGTCTTTAACTTTAATTGGAAAGTTTGCTTCCATTGATCCAAATTGGGGAATGTAACCAATATTGTTTTGCCCATTTTTAGATCCGTTAAAGTTCATTTCAATTGTACCGTGGTTTGGTTTTAAAAGCCCGACAATCAATTTTAGAATTGTTGTTTTGCCTCCGCCGTTAGGACCAATCAAGCCAATATAATCTTTTTCCTCAACTACAAAATTAATGTTTTCAAGAACAGTCGATTTGCCGTATGAAAATGAAAGATTGTCTATTTTAATTAATTGTTTCATAAGTATTGCCTGCAATAATATTTGCAACTCTTATCAAATTATTAAAATAATCTCCAGACAATGGATCAACTTGGACAATTTTAATTCCGGTGATATTTGAAATTTTTTCCGACAATTTTGAAGTAAATTGTTTCTGCACAAACAATAATTTTAAATTTTCTCTTTCAATTAAATCCATAATTTCAGCAACAGCATTTCCTGTTGGTTCTTTACCTTTTTTCTCAATTGCAAATTGCTTTAATCCATACTCATCGCAGAAATAACCAAAGCTTGGATGATAAATCAAAAATTTCTTTGTCTCAAGGTCAGATAAAATTTCGCTTATTTTCAAATTAACTGAGTCTATTTCATTAATAAAATTATAGTAATTTTTCTCGTAAAAGTCTTTTCTTTCTGGGCGCAATTTCACTAAACCAGCTAAGATGTTTTCAGCTTGGACTTTAACCAAAAGTGGATTAAGCCAAATGTGCGGATCATATTTTTTAGTTTTAGATTTAGTTGATCCAACTTCTCTTAACTTAATTCTATCTTGAGTTTTGACAATGTGGACATTTTCAAAAGTTGAGTTAATTTTCTTAAGTAAAACTTTTTCGAAAGGGACTCCAATAGCAAAGTAAATTTTTGACTTGGATAGCTCTATTAATTGATTTGGTAAAGGTTCATAAGTAGCTGGGCTCATTCCAGGACGAACCATGGCATGAACTTCAAAGTCCTCACCAGCAATTTTTTCAACAAAAAATTTCTGCGGTAAAATACTCACAAATACATTTTCTTTTTCGATTGATTCTTTATTGCAGCCAAGCAGAACAATAAATACTAGTAGAATAAATTTTTTCATCACATCCCGAATTTTTGGAATGCTAATATAAGTTGAGAATTTTATTTTTGCAACTGAGTTGCACTCTAGTTTAGAAGAACAACCTCTCATACGAGAGGCTCAAATCTTTTTGACAGTCTATCGATTCAAATTCGGATAGTAAACAGAGCTGTTTTTGACAAAAGAGTTTTTGATTGCTGCGCTGTAATCAAGTTGCGGCAATTTTTGATTGCTACCTTTGTTTTCAGAAGAGTAGACAGATGTAGTAATTCTTGGTTCTGTTTCAACATACGTATAATAAATCGGCTTCGGCTCCCTTTTTTCAAATTCTTCCTTGCGTTTATTTTGTTTCATTTTGAAAACAACATATGAACCGACTAATACGATGAAAGAAACGAAAACTAAAATTAATAGAGTTGTGTAAATTATGGGCACGAGATTCATTTAAAATACCTTTCGTGGTTATGGTTTAATTATGAAAGCCAATTATCGTACCACATGATTAATTGTGTTTAGAGAGTTTTTTTAAGGGGTGTCATTTCTTAGAATGAGAATGTGTTTCATAATTGTTCAAAGTAAAGCATAGGATATATTATCTAGCCTTTTAATCAAGCAACTGCTTAACAAATTAGCTATTTAATCAAAAGCATTTTCTTTGTTTCGGATACTCCATCTGTTGCTAGCCTGTAGGCATAAGTGCCGCTTGGCAATCCATCAGCATTAAAATTATATGAATAACTTCCCGCAGCTTGTTTTGCATCAATCAAAGTAGCAACTAATCTACCGATTGAATCAAAAATTTCCAATTTCGTTTGGCTGTCGGCTGATAGCTGATAACTGATTACAGTTGTTGGATTAAACGGATTTGGGTAATTTTGATTTAAAACAAAATTAGTCGGTAATGAGTTTGTCATTTGTAATTCAATTGTGTTTGAATATTCAAATGTGCCGTCAAAATCAATTTGTTTTAAACGGTAGTAAACCTTTCCAGGTGGTACTTCTTCATCTTTGAATGAGTAACTCTTTGGCGCATTGCTGTTTCCATTGCCCGGCACAAAACCAACTTTTTCCCAATCTCCGGTTTCCGGTCTGCGTTCTACGTTGAATCCGTAATTATTAATTTCTGTAGTTGTATCCCAAATAAGTTCAACTGAATTATCTTTAATTAAAGCAGAAAATGAAATTAATTCAACCGGCAATACTCCATCTGCAGTTATTGACGCTCCGGCAGTTTGCTGGTAAGCATACGATTTTACGGTAATACTTTCTAAAACAGTTCCCACTACACTTACATTTACTAAAATCCATCCATAATGTGTATTTCCCCCAATCTTAAATCTTACTCCAATATATTTATCTGAATTAAACCATGAGGAACCGGTAGTAAAATAGCCGCCAGCACTGTGTAGATCTGCGAAGCGTTCTCTATTCGCGGCATTATTAAAAGATTTTCCCGAGCTAATTACATATCCGGTACTTAAAGCTTTTGCGCGGCCACCCGTTCTTGACAACCATGAAGCACTTGCCGTTTGCGGTTCAATATGGACTAGATGATAAGCACCAGATATTTCGTACTTAATATTAAACTTATGAGTTGCATTAAAATTAATATTTAGAGTTTCCAGGTTAGTATCCAAAACTTCATCGGGATCAACATCAAAACCCCAAATCTGAGCTTTTGTTGTTTCTGTTCCTAAAATAATTGCAGCGGAAGCTAATGAATAGTTTATTAATCTATTTCTAAGGTTTGACTTTGTAGACTTTTTCATTACCTCACCTATATCTTTGCTTCAAAATTTCAATTAAAACGACCTTCCCAAAATAGGAAGGCCATTTTTGGGGAGTTTACAGGGAAATCTCTGTTTCTGAACTTTAATGAAAAAATAAACTGAATAATTATTATTAGGATGGTTATTAAAGATAGCTAGTAAACAAGAAAAAAAAAGGGTTAGTTTGTAAAACTACATGTAATTAGACAATATTTTGGCTCTTTTTATAATCTGTTGGTGTAATTCCAAATTTGTTTTTAAATGCTCTGTAAAACGAAGCTCTTGTGTTAAATCCTACTTTTTCGGCAATTGCCTCTATTGTGTATAATTCAGAATCTTTTGATAAAAGCATTTTTTTTGCTTTGTCGATCCTGTAATTATTAAGAAATTCTTTAAAGTTCATACCAAAGTGTTCATTTATTATCTGGCTCAATTCTCTTGAAGAAATATCCAACTTTTCCGATATCATTTGTAAAGTAACATTCTGCTCAAATATTATTTCATTACTATTAAAAAATGAATCTACAAGTGATTTGTACTTTTGAGAATTTTTATCATTCAACTTTGAATTTACATATTTCTTTTTTACTTCTTCATGGTCCACTAAATTAGGGTAGAGATAAACAACGATACTAATTACAACAAAAATCACCCCCATGAGAGACGCCGTAATTATGTGAAGTTTATCAAAATATTCAGCACTTAAAGTTAACTGCAAAATTATACCAAACAGATAAACAAAAGTATAAAATGATATAAATACTTTGAACGAAATCTTTTGGTAAAAATTAAGTGAAGAAGTATTTTCCGGTTTAAATATGATCACTAAAGAAATTATTAAATAAACGAAAGGTTGCAATCTGAATATGAAATATCTTACCAATTGCCACAAAGTAAGATTTTCCAGAATTGAAATTCCTTCTCTATAATTTATTGTTGAATTTATTAAATAAGTTAATAGTTCATTTTCTTGAGTAAAAAACAACTCTCTATTCATAAAAAAGGCTAATAAAAAAGGTAGAAAATGTAATAGTTGTATTTTCCCGAAATTCCAATTTTTGTTTTTTATTATTTTTATTAGGAAATATATTACAGGGCCAATAATAAATCTTAATAAAGAATTTAGTACTGCAATTTTCGGATGAAAGATTAAATAACCGGTTTGTAATAAATAGTAGCTGTACAATTCGAAAGCATGTAAAGAAAAAAGAATGCCAAGTAAGTACGCAACGGCACTTCTTTTATTTGGTTTTAAAATCAAAATTATACTGAGAAAAAGACAAAGTGCAATTAGAATTAGTAGAATTTTAGAATAAAAATCTTCTTGAAAAAACATTTGTCCACCGGATATAATAAATAAAAAACCTCGTTACAAGCGAGGTTCTTTCTACAATTGATATTTATAAAAAATTTATTTAATCAACAACATTTTCTTTGTTTCCGAAAATCCGTTTGTGTTCAATCTGTAAACATATGTGCCACTCGGCTGCCCCTCAGCATTAAAATTGTACGAGTAGGTTCCAGCAGCTTGTTTTGCATCAACTAAAGTAGCAACTAATCTGCCGATCGAATCAAATATTTCTAACTTTGTCTGGCTCTCTTTTGAAAGCTGATAGCTGATAGCTGTAGTTGGATTAAAAGGATTTGGGTAGTTCTGATTTAGCAAAAATTCTCTTGAAAGTGAATTGCCCAAAGTAAGTTCAATGGTGTTTGAGTATTCGTATGCCCCATCAAAATCAATTTGTTTTAAACGGTAGTAAACTTTTCCGGGAATAATTTGCTCATCAACAAAAGAATAACTTTTCGGTGAGTTGCTGCCGCCGTTTCCGTTTACAAAACCAATCTTTTCCCACTTCTCACTTCTCACATCTTGCTTCTCACTTCTTTCGATTTCAAATCCATAATTATTTACTTCCGTTGCAGTATCCCAATATAACTCAACACAATTATCTCTAATTAAAGCAGAAAATGAAATTAATTCAACTGGTAACGGACTGGAAATTCCGGTATTTGCATCAGTTTCATAGGCATAACTATGAATCGTGATTTCATCATCAGCTTTACTTACACTAAGTAAAACCCAGCCATAATGAGTTGTTCCACTTATTTCGAATTTTATACCCAAGTATCTGCTACTTTGATTAGCCCAATATCCCCTAGTAGCACCATATAAATCATACGTCAGCGTTCCAATGTTATCTGCACCTTTGCCCCACACACCAGTTGCCGGTGAAACCGGAATACTTTTATTTTGAGTTAAAACGTACGGCAAAAATTTTGAACCACTTAATATTCCTAAAAAAGAGACATATTCCGAACCTGTTACCAGCATTGCATCACCAACGGGATCAGAAAAGGATAAGTTTTTGACTTCTATATCTGTTCCATCACTCCCTTCAAAATCGATTTCAAAACTTTGTGTGTCTGTTAATGTGGAATCTACAGCTGTAGTAACTACACCGGCGTTAATGCCGGTAATCATTCCACAACCAACAATTGAATATTTAGAAAGTTTTTTTTTGAGTTTCAAACTTATTTTCTTGCTCATTACAACCTAAAGCAGATTATAGTTTTCAAAATAGGAGAGTTGTATCCAGTAAAATAAATATAACTACAGTTATAGATTAATTCAAATGATTTTATTTAAATTATACTATAATATTATTTGATTACCTCAAAATA
>JANQIV010000019.1 GCA_028282005.1 Melioribacteraceae bacterium
TTCGAAAAATACTTGTAATTCAAACCGCATTTTTGGGAGATGCAATTTTAACTCTTCCATTAATTCAAAAAATCCAACAAAAATATTCTGAATCAAAAATTGATGTTGTTTGCATTCCTTCTACGGAAGAAATTTTTTCAGCTAGTAAATTTGTAAATGATACTATCGTTTTTGATAAAAGAAATAAACAAAAATCTATTCTTGATTTATTTTCGTTTGCCAAATCTCTCCGATTAAATAAATACGATAAAATCATTTCTGCACATAGATCATTTCGAACATCTTTATTAGTTTTTTTTACAAAGATTAAAGATACTGTTGGCTTTAATACTTCCTCAATAAGTTTAGTTTACAAAAAGAAAATAAAATATGTAAAAAGCGATCATGAAGTAAAAAGAAATTTATCACTGATTGGCTATAAAGATGAATGGAAAATAAAACCAGAAATAAATATTGATAAAGAACTATCTGAAAGGATAGTTAATAAGATCCCGAATTTGGAAGGCAAAGATATAATTGCTGTTGCACCGGGATCTGTTTGGAAAACCAAAGAATATCCGTTAGAATATTATGCAGAAATAATCAAAAAATTGTTAAATGAAGGTAAATACATTTTACTTTTGGGTAGTCAAGATGAAAAAAAATATGAGTCTGATTTATTGAAATTATCAGGTAACGTTTTTTCATTTATCGGAAATTTATCCATTGTAGAAAGCGTTCACTTATTAACAAAATGCAAATTCATAATTTGTAATGACAGCGCCCCGACTCACATGGCAATGTGTGCCGGAATTCCTGCAGTTACAATATATTGTTCAACAATACCCGAATTTGGATTTTATCCATACAACGAAAAAAGCCTATCAATTAGTTTTGATAATCTTGAATGTAAACCTTGCGGAATCCATGGTCACAAAGAATGCCCTATTAAAACTTTTGACTGCGGTTTTAAACTTTTACCTGAAACAATATTTACTCAAATCAAAAACAATTTACTCTGAGATCAAAAGAAAATAATATTATATTAGGAAAAAGATTTTCTGATTTTATGAGCCCAATTGATTTTAACAGACTAAAAAGATCCTCAATTTATGTAACTCCGAACTTACCAATTATTCAAACTAAGCGTTACAAAATGAATTTAGGAGCTTTATTTACCGTTTTTGGTATTTATACTTTTTTTGTGGCAGTTGTCGTAATTACTATTTTGGCGCTAACTCCTGCAAAAGAAATAATTTTTATTCTTGAAAATGAAGAATTGACAGTTCAAAAAAAGAGAATTGAAGAGCTAGAAGGAAAAATAGTTTTTCTATCTTCTGAAATTAGCAGACTTGCATCTACAAACAGAAGGCTACAATACGCAATAATACTTGCCGGGACAGATTCACTTGACTCAAACTCTACTATTTATGATTCACTTAGATTTAATGCACAATCTAAGCTCCCTGGGGAAGGTAGCATATTACTTGCTTTTAGAAAATTATGGGAAAAGATAAGCCTCGAAGAAGATTCTACATATTTCGTAAAACCAATTAGAGGAATCATTACAAATGATTTTCATCCTGAAAAAGGGCATATGGGAATTGATTTTGGAGTAAAAAAAGGAACGCCAATCTCTGCTGCTGCGGGTGGTTTGGTAATTTTTTCAGACTTTATTCCCGGATTTGGAAACACCATAATAATTAAGCATAAAAATGACTACATTACAAAATACCAACATTGCTCATTGCTAATTAAAAAAGAACGCGAATCAGTTAAACAAGGTGAGATTATTGCTTTAAGTGGGAACACGGGTTCAAAATCAACCGGACCACATCTTCATTTTGAACTATGGTACAATGGAAAACCGGTAAATCCTAAAAAACATTTAATAAACATTTATTAATAAATTAATTAACTTATATTTTTCCGAATAAAATTTTAAGGTGAACCTCGATGGCAAAATCCAACAATTCTGTAATTGAAGATGTAAGTATTTTAAGTAATGGGATTAAAATTGAAGGAAATATTTTCAGTGAAGGCAATGTAAGAATTGATGGTAAAGTTATTGGCGATGTAACAGTAAATGGAAATTTAACTTTAGGCGATAACTCTGATTTGAAAGGTGAAATTAAAGCAACAAATATTACTATTAGCGGAAAAGTGGAAGGTACTTTAAATTCATCGGAAAAATTGATAATGGAATCTAACTCTGAAGTGAGAGGGGATATCAATACTAAGATTTTAGTAGTCGAATCCGGCGCAAAATTCAATGGCAAATCAACAATGGGAGAGTCTTACAAAGAAAAAAAGTCATAGAAAAATATGACTAATCCTTCCGAAAAGTTTACAAAACCCTATAAAGATATCGGTCCTTATGTTGGGCTGGGAACGCAACTGGCTGCTACTATTGTTTTAATGTTTTTTCTCGGTAAATGGCTTGATGAAAAATTTGAACTTTTCCCGGTTTTAACAATATCGTTTACATTTTTTGGTTCTTTTGCCGGGTTATATAATTTTATTAAAACCGTACTTGCAATAAATAAAAAAAGAAAAAATGAAGAAAAAAATTAGTCAAGTTTTAATAGTATTTGCAATCGGATATCTGATTATCGGGATTTTATATTGGCAGGGAATTATTGACCACCATAGATTTAACTCAACTTTTTATGCTAGTGGATTAAATCTTTTTAACACTTTTTTAGCACTTCTTTTATTTCAACTCTCGTATAAAGGAAATAACAAGAATTTTTTGATAATGAATCTCGGTGGAATGGGGGCAAGATTATTTTTAGTTGCCATGTCTGTTTTTATTTTCTTTAAATTCTTGAATATTGATAAATATGGATTTATATTTACGTTCTTTATTTTTTATTTTGTTTTGCTTATAATCGAAGTTGATTTTTTTAGAAGAAAAGCTGAACTGAAAAACAAGGGAACTACAGAAGATAAATGATATTTGATACTGTTACTGCTGTTAGTGATACGGCAAAAGTTGCGGAAAATGGTGGTAGTGATACTAGCTGGATAATGCATCATATTTTAGATGCTTACAAATTAGAAACACCTTTTGGATATCTACACCTTCCATCAATACACTTATTTGGAATTGATTTATCAATCACGAAACACGTTGTGTTCATGTGGATTGCCGTTGTATTACTTATATCAGGATTTAGTATTGCTTCGAAGGCATATAAAAAATCTTTAGTCCCGAAAGGTATTGCTAACTTTTTAGAAGTTCTTATAATTTTTGTAAGAGACGAAATTGCAAAACCTACTATTGGTAAGGGGTATGAGAGATTTCTGCCTTATCTGCTTACAGTGTTTTTCTTTATACTTACTTGTAACTTTTTGGGCTTAATTCCTTACGGAGCTACTGCAACAAGTAATATTGGTGTTACATCAACTTTAGCCATAATTTCATTTTTTGTCATTCAAATAGGTGGCGTAATGAAAAATGGCTTTTTCGGTTACTTCAAAGGATTAATTCCTCACGGGGTACCGGTCTGGTTATTGCCAATCATGTTTGTGGTTGAGATGCTTGGACTATTCACAAAGCCTTTTGCATTGGCTATAAGATTATTTGCTAATTTGACTGCAGGGCATATAGTTATTTACGCTTTACTAGGATTGATTTTTATTTTACATACTTATATAGTTATTCCGGTTTCTATTTCATTTGCATTGTTCATTTATTTGCTTGAGATATTGGTTGCATTAATTCAAGCTTATATTTTTACAATGCTTTCTTCATTATTTATCGGGATGGCGGTACATCAAGATCATTAAAATTATATTATAATAATACACAGGAGAAAAAAATGGAAGGATTATATTGGGCTTATATTGCTGCTGGTTTAGGTGCTGCTTTAACAGTTATCGGTGGTGCATTTGGGATTGGAAAATTAGCTAGTGCTGCAATGGAAGCTAGTGGTCGTCAGCCAGAAGCTGCTGGTGATATCAGAACTTCTATGATTATTGCTGCTGCGCTTATTGAAGGTATCTCATTGTTTGCTTTGGTTATCTGTATTCTTTTAGCGCTTAAATAATTTTTAGGAGTGTAAATTTATACACTCCGTTTTTATTAATAATAACTAAAGGAATTGATGATGACAGCTATGTTAAATATAGCTATGTTAATTTTAGGTGGCGACGGCCCGCAAGGCGGTTTGCTGGATGTTAACCCCGGATTGATTGTCTGGACGATAGTTACTTTTATTTTCCTTTTATTGGTCTTAAAAAAACTTGCGTGGAAGCCGATTCTTAACTCATTGAATGAAAGAGAAACTTTCATAAAAGAGCAGATGGAAAAAGCTGAAACTGCACAAAAAGAAACTGAAAGATTAATTGAAGAAAATAAAGCCAGTATGGCAAAAGCAGATGAAGAAGCGCAAAAAATTATTGCTCAGGCTAGAGAATTGGCCGAAAAATTACAAAGCCAAAAAGTTGAAGAGACAAACGAAAAGACTAAGAAAATGATTGACGATGCGGTTGCTGAGATCGATAGAAAAAACAAAGAAGCAATGAATAATCTGCGTGAACAAGTTGCTGAAATAGCTGTTAATGCTGCTGAGAAAATTATCCGCGAAAGCCTTGACTCTGAAAAACACAAAAAGATAGTTAACGAATTAATAGATAATTTGCCGAAGAACTAGTATGCTGGAATACAACGTTTCAACTAGATATGCTGTAGCTTTGATGGAACTTGCCGAAGAGAAAAAATCTTTCGATCAAGTTTCAACTGATATTGAATTTGTGTACAACACTTTTGTTCAATCAAAAGAATTGAGAAACGTAATCTCAAGCCCGATTATTGAACAGCAAAAGAAAACAGAAATTCTTGATGCTATTTTCTCTCAGCATATCAAAACCGACGCATTGAATTTTATAAAATTCATAATTGATAAAAATAGAGACGATCTACTTTTCAGCATTATAAAAAGATTTGTTGATCTTCGTGATGCTAAACTTGGTGTTGCAAGTGCCGAAGTTTACAGCGCTGTTGACATTAGCGATGATCAAAAAAATGAATTGGCAGAAAAGTTAAAAGAATTCACCGGCAAACAAATTAAAGCTCAATATAAAGTGAATGAAGACTTGATTGGTGGATTCAAAGTAAAAATTGGTGATAAAGTTTTTGATGCTTCTGTTGCTAATCAATTGAGCACATTGAAGAAGACTTTATTAAGTGAAACTAGATAAAAATTTTATAGGAATAAAAAATGGCAGAAGTAAGACCCGATGAAGTATCTGCAATTTTAAGAAAACAATTATCCGGCTTTGAAAGCGAAGTTGAAGTTTATGACGTTGGAACTGTTTTACAAGTTGGTGACGGTATCGCACGTATTTACGGATTATCAGAAGTGATGGCTAGTGAGCTTGTTGAATTTCCAAACGGTGTAATGGGAATGGTACTTAACCTTGAAGAAGATAGCGTTGGCTGTGTACTTTTTGGTGAAAGTACATTGATTAAAGAAGGCGACCAAGTTAAAAGAACAAAGCGTGTTGCTTCTTTTCCAGTTGGTGATCAGCTTTTAGGCAGAGTGGTTGATCCTTTGGGCGAGCCAGTTGATGGTAAAGGTCCGATTGAATTTGAAAAATACATGCCGATTGAAAGAAAAGCATTGGGTATTGTTGAAAGGCAGCCGGTAGTTGAGCCACTTCAGACCGGTATCTCTGCTATTGACGCGATGATTCCGATTGGCCGTGGACAGAGAGAATTAATCATTGGCGACAGACAAACCGGTAAAACTGCTGTTGCTCTTGACACAATTATAAATCAAAAATGGACACACACCGAAGAAGCAAAGAAATATGGTGTTAATCCTGTCTACTGTGTGTACGTAGCGACTGGTCAAAAAGCTTCAACAATTGCACAAGTTGTAGCAAAACTTGAAGAACACGGCGCGATGGAATACACAACTATTGTTGCTGCTCCAGCTTCATCGCCTGCTCCATTGCAGTATATTTCTCCTTATTCTGGTGCAACTTTAGGTGAATATTTTAGAGACAACGGAAAACACTCACTTTGTATTTATGATGATCTTTCAAAACAAGCTGCTGCTTATCGTGAGTTATCACTATTGCTGAGAAGGCCTCCTGGCCGTGAAGCTTATCCTGGTGACGTTTTTTACTTGCACTCAAGATTACTTGAAAGAGCTTCAAAACTAAGTGACGAAATGGGTGGCGGTAGTTTAACAGCTTTACCAATTATAGAAACTCAACAAGGTGACGTTTCCGCTTATATCCCTACGAACGTTATCTCTATTACCGATGGACAGATTTATCTTGAGCCAAACTTATTCAACGCTGGTGTTCGCCCTGCTATTAACGTTGGTATCTCTGTATCTCGTGTGGGTGGTAACGCTCAAATTAAAGCGATGAAAAAAGTTGCAGGTTCATTGAAATTAGATTTAGCTCAATATAGAGAATTGGAAGCATTTGCTAAATTCGGTTCTGATTTAGATAAAACTACGCAGAGAACATTGGCAAAAGGTGCTAGGCTTGTTGAGTTATTGAAACAAGGTCAGTATGCACCAATACCTGTTGAAAAACAAGTTGTTAGTGTATTTGCCGGTACAAACGGATTTTTAGAAGAAATTCCAGTTGGTAATGTTAAAAGATTTGAAAAAGAATTGCATGAATATCTAGAATTGAAATCACCGGAAATTTATGAAGATATAAGGGATTCGAAGAAATTAAACGACGGAACAGTTGAAAAATTAAAAACGGGAATTGCTGATTTTATAAATAAATTTCAGAAAAGCGAGTAATTTAAGAACACATAAATTAGCTTGATTTTACCAATTCCTGGTTGATGTTTCACCTGTGAATTGGTTTTTTATATCAAATAAGAGAAAAATATGGCTACTTTAAGAGATATTAAAAGAAGAATTACTGGTGTTCAAAACACGCAGCAGATAACCAAAGCAATGAAAATGGTTGCTGCTGCAAGATTGAGAAGAGCGCAAGATAATATTATAAGCGCTAGGCCGTATTCAAGAAAGATTACTGAGGTTTTATCAAACCTTTTTGCAATAGAAAAAAATATTGATAATCCACTTTTGGAAACAAGAGATCCCAAAAGAGTAGCGGTTTTTGTTGTTACTTCTGATAGGGGGCTTTGTGGTGCATTCAATATGAATGTTATCCGTAGAACTGAAGATTTGGTTAGAAATGAATATTCTGAATTTTATGATAGTGGAAATATAGATTTATATTGTATCGGTAAAAAAGGGCATGACTATTTTTCCAAGAGAGATTTTAATGTAGTTTCAAGTGAAACCGGAATTTTCTCCGGATTGAAATTCGACTTTGTAGTAAAAGTAAACAACGATATAAAACAGAAGTTTTTAGATAAGCATTACGATTTAGTATTGATAGTTTATAACGAGTTCAAATCAGTAGTTCAGCAAAATTTAACTGTAAAGCAATTGCTTCCTGTAAAACCGGCTGTTACTGAAAATGTTGAAGAAATTAATGCTGATTATATTTACGAACCGGACAAAATGCACATTATTAATTCTTTGATTCCGAGATATTTAAATACTCAAATGTGGAATATCTTACTAGAATCATATGCCGCTGAACTTGGTGCAAGAATGACGGCTATGGATATGGCTACTGAAAATGCTAAAGAAATGATTAGAACTCTGAAAATAAACTATAATAAAGTACGCCAAGCATCAATTACTACGGAAATTCTTGAAATTGTTGGTGGTGCAGAGGCTTTGAAAAATGAGTGACTTTATACCATTTGAATTAAACAAAATTTTTATTATCTTTTACAGTTAAAGTAATGCTTGAAGATTTAACTTTAAAGTTTGAAAAGGCCTTAAAAAAGGTCACTGGTCAGGGTAGATTGACCGAAAGTAATATTTCGGACACCCTGAGAGAGATAAGACGTGTTCTTTTAGATGCTGATGTCAATTATAAAGTAGCTAAACAATTTATTGACGACGTAAAACAGAAAGCGCTTGGAAAAGAAGTTCTAGCTTCTGTAACACCCGGACAGTTAATCACAAAAATTATTTTTGATGAATTAACTGAATTAATGGGGGGAGCAAACAAAGAACTTAATTTAAATCCGAGCGGCCCAACTATTATTTTGATGGTTGGTTTACAGGGATCTGGTAAAACAACTTTCAGTGGAAAGCTTGCCAAATACCTGAAGAACAATGGCAGAAAAGTTCTTCTTACGGCAGCCGATGTTTACCGTCCCGCTGCGATCGATCAGTTAAAAACATTAGGCGGACAAATTGATGTGCCCGTTTTTACGATTGATGGCTCCAAAGAACCAATAAAAATAGCTGATGATTCTGTTAAATACGCAAAAGAAAACAGTCTTGATACAATTATAATTGATACTGCCGGTCGCCTTCACGTCGATGAAGATTTAATGCGTGAAGTTGAAGCGATAAAAGAGAAAATTGAACCAACTGAAACTCTTTTTGTTGTTGATTCTATGACCGGGCAGGATGCAGTAAACTCTGCAAAAGCTTTTCATGACAGAGTTGATTTTGACGGCATTGTTCTCACAAAACTTGATGGTGATTCCAGGGGCGGATGTGCTCTTTCAATCAAATCTGTTGTAAATAAGCCGATTAAATTTGCAAGCTTGGGTGAAAAACTTGATTCTATCGAGGTATTTTTTCCGGATAGATTAGCTTCGAGAATTTTAGGTAAAGGTGATGTAATTTCACTCGTTGAAAAAGCACAAGAGCAGTTTGACGAAAGGGAAGCAGAAGATCTTGAAAAGAAACTCATGTCAAACAAATTTGATTTTGAGGATTTTCTTAAGCAAATTAAAATGATTAAGAAAATGGGTTCTTTAAAATCTTTGCTAGGAATGGTTCCGGGAATTAGTTCTGCAATGAAAAATGCTGACGTGGATGATAAGCAGCTTGTCAAAGTTGAATCAATAATTCAATCAATGACAAAGGGTGAGAGAAGCAACCCTAAAATATTGAACGGAAGCAGAAGAAAAAGAATTGCTAGAGGAAGTGGAAATTCAATTCAGGATGTAAATAGATTATTGAAGCAATTCAAAGACATGCAGAAAATGATGAAAATGTTTAGCGGTAAAGGCGCTAAGCAATTAAAAGCAATGAAAAATTTTAGATTCAACTAAGAAATATAAATAACTGGAGGTAAACTAAATTTGGCTGTTAAGTTAAGATTACGTAGAATGGGAAAGAAGAGACAACCTATTTATAAAGTTGTCGCTGCTGATGCCCGTTCACCAAGAGATGGAAGATTTATTGAAGCGATCGGATTATATAATCCAAAGACTGATCCTGCTACGATGGAGATAAAAGAAGAACGTGCTCTTTATTGGCTTGGTGTTGGTGCACAACCAACTACTACCGTTAAAAATATACTTTCAAAAAAAGGTATTATTTTAAAAAGAAACTTAATCCAAAAGGGTATGACTGAAGAACAAATTGCTGCCCAAATGGAAGAGTGGAATAAAAAGCAAGAAGCAAAATTAGCGAAATTAGGTAAAAAAGCTGAAGTTAAAACAGAAGCGAAAGAAGAAGTAAAAGAAGAAACCAAAGCAGAGTCTGAAGAAATTGAAGATAAAAATTCTGAAGAAGTAATGGGTGCTGCTTCTGAAGACTCAACCAAAGAAAAAGCGGAGTAATTTCTTTTTTCTTAGGTTCTCGTACAAATGTACCCGGTTCAATAAAAGAGAGGTACTCATATGAAAGAATTTATTGAATTTATCGCTAAACACCTTGTTGACAACCCAGATAGTGTTGGCATCGAGGAAGCTACTCCAAATGAGAAAACTATCGAGTTAACTCTCAAAGTAGGTGCAGAAGATGTTGGCAAAGTAATTGGCAAACAGGGTAAAACAGCTCAAGCTATGAGAACCTTATTAACTGCAATTGCAGCTAAAGAGGGCAAACGGGCAATCCTAAAAATACTTGATTAGTATTGAAAACGGTCAATTACTTTTTGATCGCAAAGATTGCTTCGGTTTACAATACGGACGGGTATTTAAGACTGATTTCATTTTCTGACTTTCCTGAAAGATTTTGGAATCTGGAATCGGTTCTTATTGATATTTTTGGTGACAAGAGAAAGTTTTTTGTTGAATACTCTGGGTTCATCAAAAATGATCTTGTAATAAAGTTTGAGAATTTTGATTCTGATGAAGATGCTGCTCATTTATTGGAACGAGATGTTTATATTCCTGAAAGTGATGCCGTAAAGCTTCCTGATGATACTTTTTTTATTCACGACCTAATTGGAAGTAAAGTAATTCAGAAATCAAATATTATTGGTTCTTTAATTGATGTAATGAGATCACCGGCAAATGATGTGTACGTGATCCAAAATGACGAACAAAAAGAGTTTTACGTAGCAGCTTTGAAAAGTAATTTACTAGCATTTAATGCTCAGAAAAAAGAGTTAACATTAAGCGACGGTTGTGAATTAGTTAGTAATGATGAGAATTGATATTATATCGGCTGTACCGGATTCACTTGCGAGCATTTTGAATACTAGTATCATGAAAAGAGCTCAAGACCGGGAACTTGTTGAAATTGTTGTTCATAACTTGAGAGATTATGCTTTTAATAAGCATAAGCAGATAGATGATAAACCGTTCGGTGGTGGAGCAGGAATGCTTCTCAAAGTCGAACCGTTCTTTGAATGCATTGGAAAAATACAAAGTGAAAGAGATTACGATCATATAGTTTTCACTACTCCGAAAGGAAGAGTATATGAACAGACTGATGCAAATAAGTTTTCTTTGGCAAAAAATATTATTATTATTGCTGGGCATTATAAAGGAATTGATGACAGAGTTAGAGAAAGATTTGCAACTGATGAAATTTCGATTGGGAATTTTGTTTTAAGCGGCGGCGAACTTCTTGCATTAGTTATTGCTGATTCTATTGTTAGGTTAATACCTGGAGTTTTAAATGACGGGGAATCAGCGTTGACCGACTCTTTCATGGATGGGATGAAAGTTGAAGCGCCTTATTATACAAGGCCTTCTGAATATAAAGGAATGAAAGTTCCGGATGTTCTTCTTTCAGGACACGATAAAAAAATTAAAGAGTGGAAAGAAGAGCAATCAAAAGTTTTAACTGAGATTTGGAAAAAAAATAATACTATGGAGTAAAAGATGAATAAATTAGATGAACTAGTAAAAGATCAAGAGAGATCAGATTTCCCGGCATTTAATGTTGGTGATAGAATTAAAGTGCACGTGAGAGTAATTGAAGGTGATAAAGAAAGAACCCAACAATTTGAAGGTAACGTAATTAAAATAAGCGGTAGCGGAAACGGTAAATCATTTACAGTTAGAAAAATTGCAAGTGGTGTTGGCGTTGAAAGAGTTTTTCCTTTTAATACACCAAAAATTGCTAAGATTGATATCTTGAAACAAGGTAAAGTTAGAAGAGCTAAATTATACTATCTAAGAAAACTTTCCGGTAAAGCTGCAAGAATTAAAGATAAAAATGTTAGATAATAAAAAATTAGTTTGAAATTCAAGCCGCTTTACGGGGCGGCTTTTTTGTTTTAAAAAATGAAAATTGTAATTCCCCAAAATCTTTTTGCCGCGATGTTTGCATTGGTACTTCCAGACGAAATGAAATCCGGATTGGAAGTTATTGCGTCTTCATTGATTACCAAAGAAATTGAAAAAGATGAAAATGCTATCGGTCTTATTCCTACTTGTGATTTATTGACACATCAAGAATTATTTGTATCCAAGAAATTTGCATTATCATTTGATGATATACTTTCAAATTCGTTTTTATATTTTAATCAAGATGGTGGTTCTCTATCTGAAATAATGCTACAAGGAGATATTTCTTCCAATGATGCGATCTTGACTAAGATTCTTTTCAAAGAGAAATATGATACCGAAACAAATGTTGTTTTAGATTCAAATACTGAAATGGATCCAGGAAAGAATTACATTTTAGTAGGAAACGAAAATTTTGATTTAAAGAACTTTAATATGGGATTCAGTTTTTCAGATCAAATTGCAGATCTGATAGACTTTCCATATGTAAATTTTGTTTTTGCGTCAGTTTCGAAAGAAGCGATTGAAAAATTTAATTCTTCTTTGGAAAAGTTAGATGATAAAGTTGAAGATAAGATTGATGAGATTTTAGATAAAATCAATTACGAAGAAGATATAAGAAAATTTATAAAGCTTAATTTGAACTCTGTCTATTTTGATTTAACAGAGAATGAAGTTGAAGGTCTCAAAGAGTTGATCAAGTTAACATATTATCACAACATCTGTGAAGATATGTTTGAGATTAAATTCGTTTAGCCCAATAAAAGAGGGTACCAAAGGCACCCTCTCATAATTTTGCATTTTTAATCCAGATTATTTATTAACCTGAAACGTTGTATCACCATTCTTAAAGAAATTTACAATCTGATTTGCAGCAGCAATACCAGCATTGATATTAGCTTCAGCAGTTTGAGCTCCCATTTTCTTAGGAGTGAAATAAACTTTACCCGCAAATTTTTCTAATAACTCTTCAGCATTATTTGGAGCGATATCAGACATATATTTGAAGTCATCTCTTTCTTCTAAGATTTTTACAAGTGCTTCTTCATCAACAACTTCCTTACGGGCAGTGTTAACAATTGTAGCGCCTTTAGGCATTTTGCTTGTCAATTCATAATTAATCGAATTTTTAGTTTTATCATTGGCCGGAATGTGTAGTGAAATATACTGATTATTTGCATATAGTTCTTCAGCTGATTTGTAAACCTTAACGCCATCTTCCTCAATTTTATCTGCAGGGATAAAAGGATCGAAAGCAGATACTTCCATTCCAAATCCTTTTGCTATTGTAGCGACTAATCTTCCAACATTACCGTAAGCATGGATACCCAATGTTTTTCCTTTTAATTCACTTCCGGATTTTCCGTTGAAAAAACCGCGTGCAGCATAAACCATCATTCCTAATGCTAGTTCAGCAACAGCGTTTGAGTTTTGTCCAGGTGTGTTCATTACTACTACAGCTTTTTCTTTTGCATAAGTTGTGTCAACGTTATCAAATCCTGCTCCAGCTCTTACTACTATTTTCAGTTCGTTAGCTTTGTCTAAAACATCTTGTGTAATTTTGTCGCTTCTTACTATCAAAGCATTAGCATCGTTTACTGCTTCATATAATTTTTCTACACTATCATATTTTTCAAGTAAAGCAAAGTTGTATCCAGCATCATCAACTATAGTTCTAATTTCATTAACAGCTGCAGCTGCAAATGGTTTTTCGGTTGCAACTAATACTTTCATTTTATCTCCGTTGGTTTTATTTGATCATCGGTATTTTTACGCCATGAGCTTTGGCATTATTTATTGCTCTTTCATAGCCTGCATCGCTATGTCTTAAAATTCCCATTCCGGGATCATATGTTAAAACTCTTTCTAATCTTTTTTCTGCTTCTTTTGTTCCATCTGCAACAATCACCATTCCGGCGTGTATTGATTTACCCATTCCAACCCCGCCACCGTGGTGTACAGAAACCCAACTTGCACCACCGATAGAGTTTAATAGCGCATTTAATATCGGCCAATCAGCTATTGCATCACTGCCGTCTTTCATATCTTCAGTTTCTCTGTAAGGTGAAGCTACTGATCCGCAATCAAGATGGTCTCTTCCAATTACGATTGGTGCTTTTACTTTGCCAGATGCAACGAGGTCATTAAACACTTTACCCATCTTAGCTCGGTCACCGTAACCTAGCCAGCAAATCCTGGTTGGTAAGCCTTGGAAGTGTACTTTCTCTTGAGCCATTTTTATCCAACGTGCAAGAGCTTTGTCTTCAGGAAAAGTTTCTAAAACTGCTTTGTCAGTTTCATAAATATCTTCGGGATCGCCTGACAATGCTGCCCATCTGAAAGGGCCTTTACCATCGCAGAAAAGTGGACGAATATACTCTGGAACAAAGCCTGGAATATCAAACGCATTTTCTACACCGTTTTCTTTTGCTTCGCCACGAATGTTATTTCCATAATCAAAAACTATTGCACCTTTTTTCTTGAACGCAAGCATTGCTTTAACATGAGTTACAATAGTTTCTCTTGAAAGTTCGATGTATTTATCCGGATCTGCTTTTCTTAATTCTAAGGCCTCATCAAAAGTCATGTTCATTGGAACATATCCTGTTAAAGGATCATGTGCTGACGTTTGATCTGTAACGATATCCGGCATAACGTTATCAGAAATTAATTTTGGTAATATTTCACCTGCATTGCCAATTAATCCGACAGACAGTGCTTCGCCTTTTTCTTTTGCTTCCAAAACTAGTTTTACAGCTTCATCGTAACTGTCAGTCATCTTATCGATGTAGCCTGTGGTTAATCGTTTTTCAATTCTTGTTTTGTCAACATCAATACCTAAAAATGCAGCACCATTCATTGTTGCTGCTAACGGCTGAGCGCCGCCCATTCCGCCTAAGCCAGCAGTCAATAAAAACTTGCCACTTAATGTTCCGCCAAAATGTTGGTTAGCGCACTCAGCAAAAGTTTCATAAGTACCTTGAAGAATCCCTTGTGTACCGATGTAAATCCAACTGCCTGCTGTCATTTGTCCGTACATTGTTAAGCCGAGTTCTTCTAGCCTGCGGAATTCATCCCAATTTGCCCAATCTGGAACAAGCATTGAGTTTGAAATTATTACTCTCGGGGCATCTGTGTGAGTTCTGAAGATCCCTACGGGTTTGCCTGATTGCACCAAAAGTGTTTCATCATTTTCAAGGTTTTTTAGTGAATCTACAATTGCATTGTAAGCATCCCAATTTCTAGCTGCTTTTCCAATTCCACCGTAAACTATTAAGTCCTCCGGTTTTTCTGCAACCTCGGGATCAAGGTTGTTCATCAACATTCTCATAGCTGCTTCTTGAATCCAGCCTTTGCAAGTTATATCTGTTCCTCTAGGGGAGTTAATTATTTTATTTGTTGTTTCCATATCAATTCTCAAAATGGTTTATTAATAAACTATTATATTGGTTATACATTGATCTGTATAGCCATCTCATTATAAAATTACTTTTGTCTAACTTTATTTTTAATTGTTTTGTATTCTCTTTTAATTGTCTGGTAAGTCTTATTGATTCATCTTTAGTAAGCTTTAAGACTTCATTCCCTTCATTAATTTTATCTTGAATGGAAGAAAAAGCTTTTACATCTTGATAAAATCGTTCGTCTGTTTGCATCTGATTTATTGCCTGTTTACAGAAATTTGAAATAATTTTCAGTTCATTTTTATCAAATTCGTAAGCATAATTTTTAAATAACTTTTTTTTCATAAAAACAAAATTCCCGGATTTTTAATAGTACTTCGTAATCTTTAATTTTAAATTCAGACTTAAAAAATATCTCTTTTAGCGTGTAAAATCAATAAATATTGATCAAATGAATGTAAAGAAGGTTAATTTATAGTTAACAGATATCGATGGCTAATTATTTCTTGACTCTGCAGTCTTAAAATAGTAATTTTTCAAAGATATATTCAATTATTTACAAAAACAAAAAAGGTGTTCGAATGAGAAAGATCGTAATTGCTAGTTTATTCTTGGCAATGGTTTTTGCGTTTTCTGCGTTTCAGTGCGCATCAACAGAATTAACAAGTGCTAAATTATACATTAAACAAGAGCAATATGATAAAGCAAAAGAAGCATTAGAGAAAGAAATTGCTAAAAATGCTCAGAGTTTTGAAGCTTATTATTTATTGGGTTACTTATATGGACAAGAAGGACAATATGATTTAATGCTGGATAATTTCAATAAATCAGTTGAAATCAATCCTCAATTCAAAAAAGATGCAGATGATAACAAACTTTATTATTGGGCTCAAAGTTTCAATAGAGGTGTTGGTTTCTTTAACAAAGCTTCAAAAGCTACAACTGAAGACAGTGTTCAAATGTTCTATGACAAAACAATTGAAGCTTTTTCAAATGCTATCGCTATTGAACCTGACTCTTTATCTGCTTACCAAAACTTAGGTTTTGCATATGTTAACGCAGGACAAAGTGCTGAAGCAATTCCTGTTGTTGAAAAAGAAATTGCATTGTACTTGAAAAAATACAATGTTCAAGGTGACGGTCCTTTAGATAAAGAACAAACGAAAGGACTAGCAGAATCTTATGCATTTTTAGGGGAACTATTAACTTCTCAAGGTTCAGCAAACAAAGATAATAAAGCAGTTTCCGATGAATATTATTCAAAAGCTGCGGAGCAAATGAAAGTAGCTAACAAATATTATCCAAATGACCCTGACATTTTGTTACATCTTTCAAATGCTTATATAGCTGCTGACAGATTAGACGAGGCTATGAATGCTTTCAAACAAGGTGTTGAACAAGAACCAGAAAACAAATATTACAGATTTAACTATGGTTCAATGTTGTTAAATGCTGAAAAATACGAAGAAGCTGTTGCTCAATTATCAAAAGCAGTAGAAATTGATTCTGAATACGAAAATGCAATTTACAATTTGGCTGTAACTTATGTTAGATGGGGAGCAGACATCTTAGATAAAGCAACTGAAGCTGATGAAGAAGATGAAACTTACAAAGAAAAATATGAAGCAGCATTACCTCATCTTGAAAAATATGTAAACACTTTCGATCCTGAAAATGCTCAAATTTGGGACCTTCTATTCAAAGTTTATACAAACTTAGGTATGAATGACAAAGCAAAAGATGCTTTGGAAAAATCAAATCAATACCAGTAATAGAAACTAAATAATGATTTTAACCCGCAGCTCATTCATTTGGGTTGCGGGTTTTTTGTAAACAATCTGGAGTTTTTATGGAAAACAATAAAGAAATGAAATCACAGCAAATTAGCATTGAACTTGGTGAAAATGAAGCACAAGGAATTTATTCAAACTTAGCAATAATTACTCATTCGCCGGCAGAATTTATCATAGATTTTACGAGAGTAGTACCGGGTGTACCAAAAGCTAAAGTTCAAGCAAGAATTATCACAACACCTCAACATGCTAAAATGTTATTGAATGCATTGAATGATAATATTGTAAAATATGAGGCTAGGTTTGGTGAGATAAAAATTGAAAACAAATCACAACAGCCACAATATGGATTTGCAAAATATGATAAAGATGAGAAAGTAAATTAAGTTGTTTTTAAGTTTGTGAATTAAGTCACCTGCTACTTTAAAAAAAGAAAAAATAAGCTTACATTACATTTGAGAGGCGAGACCATTTCTCCAATTTGTCAACGGTCTGATTAAATAGTACAAAAATATCATTTCCCAGAGGTAAACATGAAAAAGGTTGCACTAACGTTTTTGGCATGTTTTCTATTTCTTTGTGGTATAAGTAAAGCTCAAGAGGTATCAATTGACCTTGTTGTTTTTGAACCCTTGCCCGAAATAGAATTTGCTGCCTTTGCTGCAGTAAATAATTTATCCGGCCAACCTAGAGTATTTCAAGTAATATTAAATCCGGAAGGTCAAACAATTTCAATTAGAGCAAGTGTTGATTGGAAAAAAGTTGGAGAGAGTGATTTCCAAAGTTTTTTTAGTTTTGAAACCGAACAATTCAGCGCTAGAAGTTTCTATAATGATGAATTAGGTACATCTGAAATTCGTATCAAAGATTCAGATTCAAACTCAGATTTAACAGAAGAAAGTTTGGAAAAAGGAAAACCAACCGGGGCATACAGAATGTCAATTTTTGTTCTTGACGAGAACGGAAACGTATTAGATTCTGATACTGAACAAGTTGAATTCCTAAATCCGACTCAAACATTATCCATAAGAACACCTCAGCCCAACAGCGAACAAGATATTGGCGGTGTATTAGCTGAATGGGATGATATAAATGGTGTAACTAATTATTTCATTAATGCTAATGTAAGAGAAAATAGATCTCAGAGTTTAGAGGAAGCACTAAATACAGGAGTTCCGTTAATTGATAATAAAGATGTTGGGTTGGTTACAACAGTTAATCTTCGTACGCTGCTTGATAGAGAGTGGTTAGCAGGTCAAGAAATAGTTTTTCAAGTTGGAGCATTTATCGGTGGGCCTAGTGGAGGAACAACTATTTTCAGTGAATTAGTCAATTTCTATTTCCCTATAGTAGTTCAAGTACAAGGTGGCGGAATTGACGACACATTAAAGGATGTAATTCAAAATTATGATGATGACAAAGCTGCACAACTACTTGCAAAAATTCAAAGTGGCGATATCAGTCTTGAAGATGTAACAGTTGAAGTGTTTGACGGTAGTTCGTGGACATATTTAAATGTTGCCGAGTTGCAAGCCTTGCTTCAATATTTTCAAAGTAATCCTGAAGCAGTAATTAGTATCAAGTTTATCCCAGAATAATCGACAAAAAAGATTTAAGGTAAAAAAATGAAATCAAATAATGCTTGGTTAAAAAGTTTTGCAATAGTTCTAATTCTTTTTATTTCGATAGCTGCGGTAAACAATATTAAAGATGAAACACCCGTGGCCTTAATCAAAAAAATTGTGAAAGATGTAAGTTACCGTCCGGATGACCAATCCGATTGGGAACTTGCTAAAACCGGTAAACCGCTTGCTGATGGCGAAGAAATTAGAACCGGATACAGGTCTTTAGCGCTTGTTCTATTTACAGATGGTTCTGGTTTATTGAGAGTTAGGGAAAATTCTATTCTTCATATTTATGGTGATAAAGAAGGAGAAAAGATTGATAAGAATACTTTCATCAGAAGAGGGAAAGTAGGATTCGATGTTGCAAAGCAAAGTGAAGATGAATCCTTCAAATTTACTACGCCAACTGTTGTGGCTTCCATTAGGGGTACAGAAGGTGTAATTGATGTTGCTGATGATAGCACTACCACTGTAATTTGTCAGATTGGGTTGATTGCTCTTAACTCTGTTCTTGGTAATCAATCATCGGGTAGTGTAGGTGGCGGAAGTACTGCGATAATCAGAAAAGACGGTAGCATAGAAGTTAGACAATCTACAGAAGAAGAAAACAATGAAGTTGATAAATCAAAACAAAGTGAAACAAGAAAACTGAAATTGAATACGAATGAAGGCAAGATTGAAATAGAATATTTACCCGATACAAAAAAATAGCATGAAATAACCAAATTATGAATGGAGGGTGGTTTGAATAAATTTTTACAATTTAATTTTGCTGTTATTCTATTAGTGCTTTCCTTCTTTACCTTTTTTGAAAATGCTTATGCTCAAGCTAGTAATACAGTATCTGCTGTAAATATTAGTGAAGCTAGAGAAGGTGAGCCAGTTGAAGTTCGGGTTGAATTAATACAAACCCAGCCAATATCAAATGTAAGATTTGCGTATTTACCTTTTGGAGCTACAGAGTATTTAATAAATGATATGGAGTTGTATGGAGGTTTAGCATCTTTTACGATTCCAAAAGAAAATGTAAAATTACCTTACATTTCATATTATGTGATTGTTGATCTCACTGATGGTTCTCAAGAAATATATCCTTTAGGAGCGCCTGATGCATCTAGTCCGGAGCAAATTACAGTAAAAGCATTATCTGCTAAGGATAAAGAAATCATTCTGCTTTCACCAACTAGAGGTGAAATTCTTCCTTTGGATGAAGTATTTATTTCTGTATCATTTGTCAAAGCTACTGATAACATTCATGTTCCATCCACAAAAATTTTCTTAAATGATACTGATATTAGTGAAAATGCATTGTTTGCTGGTGAGTTAATTGTTTTTTATGCTGAGAATTTTCCGGGAACAATTTCTGATGGAAATCAAACAATAAGAATAGAAACTTTTGACAGTACGGGTACTCCTTACCATGCTATTGAATCAAATTTCCAGACGGTAGAAGCTGGGTATTTTCAAGCAGTTTCTTCAAAATTTAAATACAGAGGAAGCATACAAGCAGAAGCTAGAAATGAAAAATTCAATGATGAATCTGAATGGTATAATAATATTACTGCAAACTTTAGTGGTAGTAATGACGACTGGGATTTCTCTGCGCATACTTATTTAACTAGTGAAGAAGAATCCTCCCGTCAGCCTCAGCATAGATTTTCAGCAACTGTAGCAAGTGAATGGCTTACACTTAAAGGTGGTGACACGTATCCAAGATTTCCGAAATATATGTTAGACGGAAAAAGAGTCCGCGGTTTTTATGGTGATTTAAGATTAGGATTCATAAATGTTAAAACTACTTTTGGTGAAATTAGAAGAGATATAGAAGGTCAATTACTTGAAACATATTCATCAGAAAATGCTCCATTATCTTCAGACATTATTGCAATAAATGAAGCAAGATATGGTAATCCATTTGGGCGCGTAAACCTTGGTACTTTTAGCCGGGACATTTTTGCGATCAGGCCTTCATTCGGCAGCGGTGAAAACTTCCAATGGGGTTTTTCTTACCTGCATTCAAAAGATGATAACAACTCAATTGAATTTGGTGCCAAACCTCAGGAAAACGTTGTTGCTGGAACCGACTTAAAAATTGCTTTGGACAATCAAAATATAATTTTTACCGGTCAGGCAATGGCAAGTCTTTTTAATAGTGATATTTCTACAGGTGATTTAACAGATGCACAAATCGATTCTGTTTTTGGCGAAGGAAGTATTTATGATGCAGATACTGATCAAATAAAGGATTTAAAAGATTTCGTTGGACAATTCATAACTGTAAATCAATTCATTGGCCCATTAAATCCGCAAGAGTTATCTTCAATAGCTGCCGAAGCCGGAATACAATTGAATTATTTGAAAAACAGTCTCGACATAAAATATATTTACCGTGGTAACGATTATCAATCTTTCGGACAAGACTTTTTAAGAACGGACGTAAAAGGTATCAATTTAGTTGACCGAATAAGAATGTTTGACAATAAAGTTTTTCTTTCAATTGGATATGAAAATTTGAAAGATAACTTACAGGAAACTAAAATCTCAACGACTACTTACCAAACATTGAATACAACATTGTCAATTTTCCCAAGAACTGATTTCCCTAATATTACTCTCGGCTACACAAATTACAATAATGAAAATGAAATATCGCCGACAGATACTACAAATAATATTTACTTAATTGACAATAAAACAAATAGGTTTTTGGCAAGATTATCTTATGACATTAAAGCCGGCGTTGATCATGCAACATCATTAAGTATTTCTACTTCAAACAGAGATGACAACAGTCTTGCAGATAACGATGCGAATTACACTTCGATGTCATTATCAGTAAATAGTTATTGGGAAAAACACTTTACAACATTTTTGAGCCTTGTTAATTATGCTAGTGAAATTGCCGGGCTGGAATACAATTACTTCACCTTTTCACTAGGTGGACGTTACAAATTAATGGAAGATAAATTACAATTGACAGCATCTGTAAGTCCGAGTTTTGGCGATTTTGAAAGAAAGGCTTTCGACTTTTTAGCACAATATAATGTGCTTCAAAATTTGAGTTTTATTTTCCAATTTAGATATTATGATATTGCAGATCAATCAAGCAATAGTGTTGCAGGTTTAACCACCAGACTTAATTTTTAGTTAATGAAATGACCAAAAAAAAATTGAAGCCGCTTTTAATTAAAGCGGCTGCTTCTTTCCTTTTTGCATTATTTACAATTCTTATTACTCAAGATTTTTTCTTTACAATTGAGCCTCTAAAAAGATTAGAATCAAAACTAATAGATTTACGATTTGAAAGAAGAGGTAACTTTGATATTAAAGATAGTGCTGATGTTATTATACTTGAGATTTCACAACAAACATATGATCTAATTCCTCCGCCTGAAAATAGCTGGCCTTGGCCAAGATCCTTTTTTGCAAAAGTAATAGAAAACTTAAATGCTGCCGGCGCAAAAGCAATTGGTATTGATATTATTATGACGAACAAAGATCAATATGATTTGGCAAATGATACACTGTTGATTGAGATAATTAGAAAATACGGAAATGTTGTTGTTGCCGGAAAAACGAATATTAAAATGGAAGGGCAAGTTGATTCAAGGAGCGGATTTAGTTTAACCTCACCTCAAGAAGCCTCGTATTTTAGTCATTTCTTTCACGCGGATAGTTCTATTGGTGTGGTTCAAGTAGAAAGTGATTTTGATGGTGTACATAGAACTTATAGGCCATTTATATATTCACTGGTAAATAAATCAAGAGTCCCATCATTTGGATTGGCATTATTAAATAAGTATTACGATAAAAGCCAGTTCTATACTGGTGAACATGATGAAGATAATTTTTTAAAATTTGACAAAACAATTCCAAAGTTCAGCCCAACTTCAATTCTTTTAAATTATTACGGTCCGTCTAGAACTTTCAGACATTATGATTTATTGGATGTACTTGATGATAAAGAATTTGTAACTAAACGCGAATTAGAATATGAATATGACGAGAATACTTGGGATGATCCGGATTATGGAATGCTGTACGAAGACTACTTTAAAGATAAAATTGTAATCATTGGGTCTACAAATCCTGAAGACAAAGATTATATGAAGATACCTATTTCCGGTGGTGAACTAGAAAGTGAAAATATAGTTTATGGAGTTGAGTTACATGCCAACTATATTCAAAATGTAATTTGGAATGACTTCATTGAAAAGCAGTCAAAGACTAATGAAATAGTATTAATCTTAATTCTTACATTTTTTATTTTTTTTACGACCTCTATTTTAAAGGAAATCAAATCAAAATATCATTTGCTATTCGAAGTTGTTTCCGTGATAATTTCAGTGTTGGGAGTTTACATAGTTTATGAATATGGTATGTACTTATTTATTAATAGCCAATATTTAATTTCAATTATTAGTCCGTCTTTTGCTATAGTAATTAGTTATTTCGGAAGTACGGCTTTCCATTTCGTAAAAGAGAGAAAACAAAATCAAATTATAAAAGGAATGTTTAGTACTTACGTCAGTAAAGACTTAGTAAATCAGTTATTGGCTGATCCCGACAGACTTCAATTGGGTGGTGAAAAAAAGAATTTGACTGTCATGTTTAGTGACATTGCCGGCTTTACAACTTTTTCAGAAGGGAAGCAACCGGAAGAAGTTGTAAATTTTGTTAATGAATTTTTAACTGAAATGACTGCTATAATTAATGACAATAAAGGAACACTTGATAAATACTTGGGTGATGCTGTAATGGCGTTTTGGGGTGCGCCTATTGACATTCAAGACCATCACATGTTTGCCTGTAAAACTGCAATTCAAATGCAGCAAAAACTTGATGATTTAAATGAACGATGGAGTAAGACACAAAACCATAAATTGAGAATTAGAATCGGGATTAATAGCGGTGATGTTGTAGTTGGCAATATCGGTGGAGAAAATAGATTTGACTACACAGTAATGGGAGACAATGTAAACCTAACTTCACGGTTGGAGGGAGCCAACAAGCTTTACAGCACAAGCATTATGATAAGTGAAGAAACTTATAAACATATAAAAGAAGTTTTCCATGCAAGAGAATTGGATATAATACGAGTAAAAGGAAAAAGCCTTCCGACTAAAGTTTATGAGTTGATTGGGGATTATGATGATGAAAGCTCAAAGAAAAAAATGAAAGAATTAGAGAGCTATTTTAAAGGACTCAAGTTATACAAAGAAAAGAAATTCAAAGAAGCAACAAAGTTCTTTATTGAATCAATTGAAAAGTATGAAGACGAACCGTCCAAAGTTTATATGAAAAGATGTGGGATTTATATTGATACTCCACCTGACGAAGATTGGGATGGAGTATTTGTAATGACTACTAAATAATTCTAAGAAAATTCTGAAAAATTAACGTGTTATGTTGAGCTTGTCGAAACATATTTAACAGTTTAGCTTAAACACACTTCGACAAGCTCAGTGTGACATTTTAAAGGAATTGTGATTTTTCAGAGGTTTAATTTACTTCCCAACTTTGTAAATATTTACTATTGCAACAATTATAAAAAAGAAGTTCGAAAACCAAGCTGTTAAAAATGGGTTAAGCACACCATTCTTTCCGAAAGCCTGGCTAATTTGCATAAATGACAAATAAATAAAGGTGAACAATAAACTAATTCCAAATTGAAGAGCTATTCCACCCTTTCTCTTATTGGCCGACATCGGTACTCCAAATAATACAACAATCAAACTTGCAAAAGAAAAAGCAATCTTAGAATGGTATTCAATTAATATCCTAGTGGGGTCATTCCCGGTGGTTAATTGTTCATCAGCATAATCTTTTAATTCTCTTAAAGTCATCTCTTCTGGTTTTCTTTGTTTCTTAATTACATCGGCTGGTGCGAAGTTAAGGTAGTCAACTGATAAAGCATTAAAATATTCAGCAGATTCAGTGCTGTCAGTAAATGTTCTTTTTACACCATTTATCATTTGCCAGTAATTTTTTAATGTGTCATACTTCATTCTTTCAGCATCAATTCTTGAAATCATTTTATTGATATTATTCTCGTCAAATTCTTGAATACTTACCCTATTTGCCTGATCAATTTTTACAGAGTAAGAAACTATGGAAACTATTCTAGTTTTACTGTCTTGAAAAAATATATTTCTCCCAAGTGTTACGATATCTTTTTTCATATGGTTTTGTTCAATAAAGACTTTATGTTTATTAGCTCTTGGCACAACGTATCCGCCAAAGCCAACAGATAAAAGACTTACTAGCGTACCGACTACCAAAAAAGTTAACATGATTCTATAGATACTGACACCGGATGATTTAATTGCGGTAAGTTCATTTTGAGTAGCCATTTTCCCAACTGTAAATAAGCAAGCTAATAGAACTGAAACGGGAGTCATAAGCCTAATAATTTCTGGAATAAAAACAATGTAGTATTCAATAATTATATCAGCAGTAACATCGTGATCAATAAAATCATCAAGATTTTCCATCATATCGATAACAGCAAAGAAAGATGTAAAAGCTATCAGTCCAAAAACGAAAGCTTGTGTAAATTGCTTGACAAAATATTTATCCAAAATCTTAATCATTCTTCGTAGGTGTGCTCATTTTTTTTGGAATGAATTTTTGGAAGAAAGAAAAATCAAGTGAGACTCTTTCTTTAGCGCTTTTTATTGTAACCCAAATACCCAACATAAATAGTAAAACATTTGCACTCCACATTCCCCAAAATGGAGAAAGCAAATTTCGGTCGGCTAGTTTTTCACCAAATATTAAAAATATCCAATAGACTAAAAAGAATATTAAACTTATGCCTGCCGCAACACCAAATCCTCCTTTTCTAGTCATTGTTCCAAGCGGTGCACCTATCAATATAAAAACTACACATGCGACCGGAAGGGCATACTTTTTATGTATTTCTACAGAATATTTATTTGCTCTTTTTTTGTTTGATTCAATTCTGTTTAAGCTGGAAAACAAACTGCTTCTTGCGGCGTTTATTTTTTCATCTACTCTTAGATAAATGTGTTCAAGATTTTCAGTTTTTACTTTGTTTCCAACGCTAGTTTTAAGTGAGTCAAATTTGACATGCTGGCTTACTCTTAAATCTAACTCATATTGATATTCACCTCTAATCTGCGATAAACTATCTACCATCACTATCATATCTTGAGCACTTAATTCTCTATCTCCTCTGGGTCCTGTAAAATCACTTTGAACGAAAGAGAACTGATCTGCATCCATAATAATTTTGTGTTTGTCAAAAAGTAGTTTTCTGTAAACTTTGTTATCGTTGATATCTGATTCATGAATTTCGCCCGACTTTAAATCCATTATCAACTTAGTTTGATCGTAGGAAAAATAAATCGTTCCCTCTTCTGCAGACACAACATTTAGTTTCCCCGGTGTTGAATTATCATAAATTGTAACATCTTTTAACACATTTGAATTTGGTAATATTTCGCGGGATAAAATAGAATACCTTCTTACTTCTTGCGAAAATACACCCGGTACCAAAGACAATGTCGGTTTCTTTCTGGAAATATCCTGTAATAATATTCTTGCGGCATGGTTGGCGTTTGGATAAACATGATTATTAAATTGAATTAATAATCCTGCTATTATTATTGCGGCAACAAACGGCCCTATCATCATTTTGTATAAGCTTATGCCTGTTGCTTTCATTATTGCTACTTCATTTTCCTGAGCCATGCTCCCAAAAGCCATTAAAGTAGAAACCAATACAGCCATTGGAACAACAAGTACAACCATCCAAGCAAGATTAAAAGTTATTAACTTAAAAATTACCCATGAGCTTAGACCTTTGCCAACAAGTTTATCAGCCATCTTCATTAGAAATTGTAACAGAAAAACTGAGAATAAAGTTAAGCATGAAAACAAAAATGGGTAAAGATGATTTTTTAATATGTAGAAGAATAAAATCATTTATCAGTTTGAAACTTTTCTTAGTTGAAATTGAGTTATGAATATTAAATGTGCCAAAAGAAATATATTAAGTGCCGTAAAATTCTTATATTCTCATTTTGAAAATAAAAAAATATTTTCAATAAGTAGTTATACAATATCAAAGAAAAAAAGTTAAACAAAGGAGACTACTGTGGATAAAGTAATTGGATATTTAAAAGAGAACTTTGATAATTATTTAAATGAACTAAAAGAATTTATTGCAATCCCAAGCATTAGCGCCTTAGCTGATCATAAAAAAGATATGCGGGATTGTGCGAAATTTGTTAGCGGGCAATTGAAAAACGCAGGTATGAAAAATGTAAAACTAATCAAGACTGCAGGTAACCCGTTAGTTTATGGTGAATGGATGGGTGCACCTGGAAAACCTACGGTTTTAATTTATGGCCATTACGATGTTCAGCCTGTTGATCCGCTTGATTTATGGGATAATCCTCCTTTTGAGGCAACTGTAAAAGATGGAAAAATATATGCGCGCGGTGCAAATGATAATAAAGGTCAATGCTTTGTTCACATAAAAGCTGTTGAAGCATACATGAAAACCGAAGGTAAGTTGCCGGTTAACGTTAAGTTTTTAATTGAAGGTGAAGAAGAAGTCGGTAGTGGTAACCTTGATAAATTCTTGAAAGATAAAGAAAATAAAAAATTGTTAAAGTGTGACTCAGTTTTAATTTCCGATACAAGCATGTATGATGAAGGTGTCCCGACAATAAGCTATGGCTTAAGAGGATTATGTTATATGGAAATTGAACTTACCGGTCCAAACAGAGATTTACACTCAGGAAGTTTTGGGGGATCAGTTGCAAATCCGATTAACGAATTAGCAAAGATTATTGCCAAGCTTCAAAACGACAAAGGCAAAATTTTAATTCCTGAGTTTTATAAAAATGTTAGAAAAGTAACAAAAGCTGAAAAAGAAAATATTAAAAGCCTGAAATTTTCTGACAAAAAATATGCAAAAGAATTAGACGTAAAAGAATTGTTTGG
Source organism: Melioribacteraceae bacterium (assembly GCA_028282005.1). Lineage (GTDB taxonomy): Bacteria > Bacteroidota > Ignavibacteria > Ignavibacteriales > Melioribacteraceae > JANQIV01. The sequence goes on from JANQIV010000019.1 coordinate 27,326, forward strand.
TGAAGCGGGTTACTCAACCTTAGAAAGACTCTGGGCAAGGCCAACTTTAGATTGCAACGGTATTGTTGGTGGATTTATTGAAAAAGGTGCAAAAACTGTTTTACCTTCAAAAGCATCTGCAAAAATTTCAATGAGATTGGTTCCTGATCAAGATCCTAAAACAGTTGCAAAGCAATTCACTAAATATGTTAAGTCAATTGCACCAAAGTATGTAAAAATCGAAGTTAAAGACTTACATGGCGGTAATCCTTTCTATGCTCCGTTGGATGATAGAGCTGTTCAAGCAGGTGCTGCTGCAACTGCAAAAGCTTTCGGAAAAAAAGCAGTATTCACTCGCGAAGGTGGATCAATTCCGATAGTTGTGGAGTTTAATAAACAGTTGAAAGCTCCTGTAGTTTTAATGGGATTAGGTTTGGATACAGATAATATTCATTCACCTAATGAGCATTTTAGATTAGAAAACTTTGAGAAAGGATTATACAGCTCAGCTTATTTCTTTGAAGAATATTCAAAATAACTAGTGAGATAAAAGGCAAAATGAAAACTAAACTATCGATATTATTCATTCTGTCTGTACTTTTATTTTATGCTTGCGGAGATGAAGTAGGGGGTGGAAGGCCTGAAACTTCCTCCGCAAAGGATAAAGACATTAGGGAATATAACCTAAAAGTGCAAGAAGAGCAGACTAAACAACGAACTCCTTGTGATACTCTTTCTTTGCAACAATATATTATCGAGGATTACCCATCAGGAGATTATCTCGTTGAGTTTGACAGAACTTTCACTTACACTATTCCCAAGCCGGCAGTGCTTTATTTCAGAGATGACGCAAATTACATTTTTGCAGTTGTTGCTAAATCAAAAGAAGGTGAGCGATATATTGAGCCTAAAAATGTTGTAGGTTATGAATCAAGTTTTATTAACCTCGACAGTACAAAATTAGGTACTGCATTTTTCTTCCTCACACTTTTTGAATGTGATGGTGAAGGTAATTTCAATGCATTGTGGGAATCCGAAGTCCCGATTCACGGTGGATTTAATTCAATGACGATTCATACCTGGCGAACAAATAAGAAAGCGATTAGGTATATCAGGTTAAATTATGAAGCAGGAATAATTTCTGGTCATAGAAATTACAATTACTTTATGATTGATGGAATTAGAAATGCACCTCATTTAATGGAAACGTACGAAGGTATTGCCCACAAAAGAATTTTAGCAAATGTTAATAACGATTTTTTCCCGGATTATTATGAGTTCAGATTTATTGATACTCTGGATTATAATCGAATGCTTGATTCGATTCCATTTTATTGGGATACAACTAGAAGCCTATATGTAACAAAGTTTAACAGACGTTGGTGGAGATATTACTAAGAAAGGTGTGTTCAATATGTTCTTTAGAAAAAAAGATGCTGACCCGAATAAAGAACTAAAAGAAGAATATAATTTGATCAGAAATGAAATAGCGATCAGAGATATATCGGATAAGAGTTTTATAAAACTGGAAGGTAAAGATACTTTGGATTTTCTTCATCGGATTTCTACAAATCATGTTAAAGATTTGAAGAATAGTGAAGTAAAAAAAACACTTTTTCTAAATGACAAAGGTAGAATAATTGATAAAACTACTTTGCTTATTGATGAGGAAAATTATTTACTTTTAGGTAGTGTCGGGAATGGCTATAAATTAAAAAGATGGCTGGAAAAATATATTATAATGGAAGATATAAAAATAGAGGACTCAACTGAAACGAAATTCAAGTTTGAGTTAATTGGTAAATCTTCCGTTTCTCTTTTGACACAAATTTTTGGAAATCAATTTGAATTAATCTCTGAATCAAACTTTCTGAAATTTAGATTCGACGGAATGGAATTATTGATTTTCAAAAACCTGGAAAAAAATAATACAGAAAGATTTATTCTAATTGGAGATGCGGAATACAAAGAGCAGTTGATTGAAAAAATTAAAGAAAATGATAATTTATTCAAGAACGGATTCATTGGCGAAGATGTTTATAACATCTATAGAATTGAAGAAGGAATACCTGATACAATAAATGAAATCAATGACAATTTTATTCCTAACGAATTAGAGCTTTTAAGTGAAGTCGATTTTACAAAAGGCTGTTACATCGGTCAAGAAATTATTGCAAGACTTGATACTTACGATAAAGTTCAGAAAGGCTTAGGCGGAATTGAGTTTGATGATGAAGAAATAGAAGGCGAAACTTTTCGCTTGTTGATTCATCGAACAAAGTTGTTGGGGAAGTATCTTCAATAGCTAAATCAA
>JANQIV010000088.1 GCA_028282005.1 Melioribacteraceae bacterium
ATAGAACCAGCAGAAACTTTTTCTCCGCCAAATCTTTTAACACCCAAATACTGGGGATTACTATCACGACCGTTTCTTGATGAACCTTGACCTTTCTTATGAGCCATTTTAAATTCTCCTATTAACCAATCTTTGTAACTTCAATTCTAGTTAAATGCTGTCTATGCCCAACTTTCTTTTTGTAAGATTTTCTTCTCTTCTTCTTAAATACAATTACTTTTTCATCTTTCAAATGTTCTAAAACTTTTGCATGTACTTTTACTGAATCTAAACTCGGCGTACCTATTTCGGTTTTTTTGCCGTCAGATAAAAGAAGAACATTTTCAAATGTAATATCTGAATCTGCATCAGCACTTAACTTAGGTACATAGTACTTTGTATTTTCTGAAACTTTAAATTGTTGTCCAGCTATATCAACAACGGCGAACATCAAATCCTCCATAATTCGTCCAATTTAGACTAGTAAATATAAGGGAAGGATTTTAATAAGTCAACAATTTTATTGTGATCATTTTTTACTTTTTCAGAACAAAAGAAAATTCTGATCCAACGTTTGGTGTGCTTTCAACTTCTACGCGGGAATTGTGTGCTTCAATGATGTGCTTAACTATCGCTAATCCGAGTCCTGTACCCCCGGCAGCTTTTGATCTATTTTTGTCAACACGGTAAAATCTTTCAAATACTCTTTCTCTATCATTTTCTGCAAGCCCTAAACCCGAATCCTTAATAATTATTTTGGCTGTTTTGCTTTGTTCTTGAACAATAATTTCAACTTTTCCTTCATCAGTATATTTTATTGCATTTGAAAGCAAGTTTGTTATCACTTGCCTTAACCTGTCTTTATCTCCGAAGAGTTCTAATTTACCTCTAATAGGATGTACTGCGATTTCAAGGTTTTTATTATCAGCAAGTGGTCGCATTTCATTTGCCATATTTTCAAGAAAATCCTTTACCTTAAAGTACCTAAAACTCATTCTCATCTGACCCGATTCAATCATCGAAATATCAATAAGATCATTTAGTAAATTATTCAATCTAATTGTATGCAGATTTGCTTTTGAAAGAAAGTTGATATTTACTTCATCATCATTTATTGCACCATTAAGCAAAGTTTCGAGATAACCTTGAATAGCAAATATTGGTGTTCTCAATTCGTGAGAAACGTTTCCTAAAAACTCCGTTCGTACATGTTCCAATTTTTTTAAGTTGGCAATATCATTTTGAGTCCGCATAAACATTAGCTTGATATCACCTTCGAGCTCAATTAATCTTTTAGATAATTTTATTTCATCTGCAGATTTATATCTATTATTTCTTATCGAATCAATAATTGTTTTGAGCTGATTGATTTCTTTCAGTCTTTTTTCACCGATGTAGTAAAGTGCAGCGATAATAAAAAATGCTGCGAGGATGGTTAGAGTAATTACTTCGGAAATCGAAAATGATAAAAAAATCGATACCAATACTACAAATACTAATCCTGAAGTAATCAGAATTGTTGAATAAACCCGAGCAAAAGATAAATGCTCTCTGAGTCTACTCAATATTCTTGAATCGATATCCTACCCCTTTTACAGTTTCTATCATTTCAGAAAAATCTCCAAGTTTTTCACGGATTTTTCTTACATGTACGTCAATTGTACGCTCAACCACGTAAACATCGTTGCCCCAAACATCTCCTAGGATTTTTTCTCTTGGGAAGACTTTACCCGGTTGACTAGCAAGGTATGATAAAATTTCAAATTCTTTTTTAGGGAATATCAGATTTTCTTTATGCAATACTACAGTATATTTATCTCTGTCAATCTTTAGTGGACCAATTTCAATTCTTCTTTTAAGCTGCGATCTATTTTCTGATTGTGATGACTTTCTTAAATTTGCTTTGACCCTAGCTAAAAGTTTATTTGGGGAAACCGGTTTTTGGATGTAATCATCGGCTCCAATATTTAATCCGTGAACTTCATCCAATTCATTGGATTTAGCCGTCAAAAATATTATCGGAACACTTTCAAATCCATTCATTTCTCTAATTTTTACGCAAACTTCATAACCATCCATTTTGGGCATCATTATATCGAGAATTACCAAATCCGGTTTTAAGTCCATTCTTTTTAGAGCTGTCTCACCGTCATAAGCAGATATTACTTCAAAACCTTCCTTCGTAAGGTTGTAATCCAAAAATTCGACGATATCTTGCTCGTCATCCACTAATAATATTTTTGCTTTCATATTCCCTTATAATATAATTTCTTTTTGAGTTTCGGCTGCTTTGTAAATTGCTTCAAGTAATTTCATTCTTTCCAATGACTCATGGCTGGAAGAGATTGTTTGAGTCTGTCCTTTCATTGAAGCAATGAAATGTTTGAGTTCATTTTCGAAAGATTTTCTATATAAATTTTTAGGATTTGCCGATTGAGACGGCGTTAAATCAATAGTAGTTGAATGATCAATTTTCTTATATGCTCTTAAAGGATTTAGCTGTGCTGTGCCTTCTGTACCAAATGCAGTTAAGTCGAAACGGTCTTTTTCAGATTGTAATGTCCAGCTCACATCAAAATTGATGACTGCACCATTCTCAAATTTCAAGAGTCCAATAGCTGTGTCTTCAACTTCAGTTGTTTTATGTCTGTAAGATTGAACAGATACACTTATTATTTTAGGGTAATCGATTAACCAAATAGCGAGATCCAGTAGAACTATTCCTAAGTCAATTATTACTCCGCCACCTGATCTGTTTTTTTGAATAAACCATTTTTCACTACTGCTTTGCTGTTTCATCCAACTGCATTTTAGATAAAAGACTTCACCGATCTCATGGCTTGCAATTAGGCTTTTTATCATCATGGCATCAGGCCTGAATCTGAAATTCATTCCTACCATAGCCACTTTATTTTTTTCTGCGGCTGTTTTATTAATTTCTATTGCTTCTTCAACATTACGAGCAATTGGCTTTTCAATTAAAATATGTTTTCCATGATTCAAACAATCAAGAGCAATTTCCTTATGAGTGTTGGTAGGAGTTGCTATTATCACTGCATCAATATTATCTTCCACAAGCATTTCTTTATAATCAGTATAGGTATTTTCAATATCATATTTTTCAGCAATTTGATTAAGCCTATTTTTTTCAATATCTGCAACAGCTCCGATTGAAACATTACCAAGTTTAGATAATACCGGAAGATGTGCAACTTGTGAAATACCACCTAAACCAATAATACCAATGCGGGATTTTTCCATTAAGCTACAACCTCGTTTTTAAGATTTCTGCCAGAATAAAATTCTTTGACTTGTTTAACAACTCCTTCTGCATCAATACCCAATATTTGATGCAATTCGGCTTGAGTACCATGATCTACAAAATTATCCGGTAAGCCTATTCGTAATATATCATTTTTATAATGATGTTGCGCAAAATATTCGAGTACCCCTGAACCGAATCCACCGACTAGAGTATTTTCCTCAAGAGTAACAACTTTGTCAAATCTGTTTGCGATATCGTCAAGCAATTTTTCATCCAAAGGTTTTACAAAACGCATGTTAACGATTTCACAATTAATACCTTCTTTTTCTAAAATAGCGGCAGCTTCTTTTGCATATTCAACCATAACACCAACAGCAAGGAATGCAATGTCATCACCTTTTTTGATTGTTTCTGCTTTACCGATTTTGAATTTTTCAAATCCTGCTTTTAAAGGAACACCGAGAGCATTTCCTCTTGGGTAACGTATAGCAATTGGCCCGCCATCATATTTAATTGATGTATAAAGCATATCTCTCAATTCAGATTCATCTTTAGGAGCCATAATTACAATGCCCGGAATCAATCTTAGATAAGTTAAATCAAATGACCCGTGGTGTGTCGGGCCGTCTGCACCAACTAAACCGGCTCTATCTAAGACAAAAACTACTTTTAATTTCTGGAGCGCAACATCATGCACGATTTGGTCAAACCCTCTTTGAAGGAATGTTGAGTAAATTGCAACAACCGGAATTATTCCTTGTGTTGCCATACCCGCCGCAAAAGTAACAGCATGTTCTTCCGCAATTCCCACATCTAAATAATTTTCCGGATATTCTTTTTGCAATAAATTTAACCCGGTTCCATCGGGCATTGCTGCTGTTATTCCAATAATATCTTTATTTTCTTTAACGAGTTCAACTAAGGCCTGTCCAAATATTTTTGTGTAAGCTGGTAATCCACCACTTTTTTTGTGAGCAACGCCAGTCATTTTATCGAAAGGAGTTGAAGCATGTAATCTTTGAACGTGACCTTCTGCTGGTTTATAACCTTTACCTTTTTCTGTTGTTATGTGAACAAGTATTGGCCCGTTTAATTGTTTAACATGTTCAAACAATTTTACAAGTTGATTAATGTTGTGTCCGTTTTCAGGACCGAAATAGCGAAACCCCAATGCTTCAAAAAGCATTCCCGGTGTGATAACTGCTTTTACACCTGCTTCAACTCTTGCTACAACTTTTCGTAACCTGTCGCCAAAATGGTCTAGCTTTCCGGTTAAATCCCAAATAGCGCCTTTGAATTTATTGTATTCGGGATGTGCAATCATTTCTGTAAAGTAGTTTGAAATCTGCCAAACATTCGGTGCAATAGACATTCTGTTATCATTAAGTACAACTATAAAATTACATTTTCTTAAGCCGGAATTGTTCATTGCTTCGTAAGCCATTCCGCCTGTCATCGCACCGTCACCAATTACCGCAACAACATTTTTGGTTTCTTTTTTCATGTCTCTTGCAACAGCCATTCCTAACGCTGAAGAAATTGAAGTCGTTGCATGCCCAGCACCGAAAGCGTCGTATTCACTTTCACTTCTTTTTAAGAAACCACTAATTCCATTTAATTTGCGGATGGTGTGAAGTTGATCTCGCCTTCCCGTTAAAACTTTATGTGGATAAGCTTGATGGCCTGTATCCCAAACGATCAAATCATCAGGTGTGTTAAAAACTTTGTGCAGCGCAACCGTTAACTCAACAGTTCCTAATCCTCCCCCAAAGTGGCCACCAACTTCAGAAACTACATCAACTAAATATTCCCTTACTTCAGAGCAAAGAGTTTTTAGTTGTGATAATTCAAGCTTTCTGATATCAGCGGGTGAATCGATGTCAAACAAGACTTTGTATTTTGTTTTGTCTACCATTTAAAAAATTACTCCTCAGAGCCCTGGGAATTATGCAACTCCTCATCCAACTCATTTTTTAATTGTGTTACTTTTAACTCAGCGTTTTCTAACTTACTATAACAAATTTTTGATAATTTAATTCCCTCTTCATAAAGTTTTATTGACTCTTCCAATTCTACATCGGGGTTTTCCAAAACTTCAGAGATTTCCTGAAGGCGTGATAATGATTCTTCAAAAGTTAATTCTTTTTTCTTCGTCACTTTTTTATCTCTATTTCGTTGTCATAAAATTTTATTTCAAAAGTATTTTCTGTATCTAATAATTTTGATTCTTTCACAATTTTTCCGTTCTGCTTTACTAATGTAAAGCCTTTCTTCATAATTTTGTTTATATCATTCGCTCTAATTTTTTGATCGAATAAATCGATTTTATTTTTCTTTTCAATGATAATATTTGTAATTCTGTTTTCAATTCTATAAATAACATTATCAAGAAATTGTGATCTATTCTTGACCAAATCTAATGAAGATCTAAATCCATATGAATTTAGAATTTGATGAACGTAATTTCTTTGCGAAGAAATTTGGTTTAAAATTTTCTGAGTGGTAGTATAGGAAAAATCACTTATAAAGGCAAAAATTTCATTCACATTTGGGGTGGCTAATTCCATCGCAGCTGAAGGTGTAGGTGCTCTTAAATCAGATACAAAATCCGCAATCGTGTAATCGATTTCGTGCCCAACTCCTGTGATCACCGGCAATCTCGAATTAAAAATTTCTCTGGCAACTATCTCTTCATTAAAAGCCCAAAGATCTTCCAATGAGCCTCCTCCCCTTGCCACTATTATCAAATCCAGATTTTCAATTTTATTAAGCTTATTAATATTTTTCACGACATCTTCTGCAGCACCTTCACCTTGCACTTTTGAAGCAGCAATAACTAACTCAACAATCGGATATCTTCTTTCAGCAACACTCAATAAATCCCGCAAAGCTGCAGCTTCGTGTCCTGTAACAATTCCTATTTTCTGAGGAAATTTTGGAATTGGTTTTTTATGGACTTCATCAAATACACCTTCATCAGATAGTTGTCTTTTGAGTCTCTCAAATGCAGCCTGTAGTTCGCCTTCCCCAGCCGGCTTCATTGAACGGACATCAATTTGATAATTGCCTCTCGGAGGATAAACTGATAGCCTACCTTTTACAACTATTTTCATTCCATTCTGCGGAGTGAAGAAGACATAGTTGTTCATTCCGCGCCACATTACGGAGCTTATCTGAGCGTTGGCATCTTTTAGAGTAAAATACCAATGGCCGGAAGAGTGAGCTTTAAAATTTGAAATCTCACCGATAAGACTGATCTCAGCAAATCCCTCCTCAAGGGTTGATTTTATTTGAACGGTCAATTCACTGACTGTAAGGTAATCTTCAAATATTTTTATTTGATCATTATCCAAAAACTATTTCTCTTCTTTTCTAAAAATCAAACAGAACTGATGGTGCCTGTTACCCACCCATGCATTATTTACACCAAGCGCAATAAGCGGTTTGTCATCCTGCAACCAGATTTTTTCATCTTTTAACACCCAGCTATATTTTCCCCTTTTTGTTAAAGAAGTTGCAGTATCGTATGCAAGCGGGTATAGTTTACTTTCAAAATAAATGTTGTTTGTAATTATCGTAAGGTAGCCGAAATTTTTCGTGAGCTTGTAAACTTCATCAAATATTTTGGCTTGGAATTCAATAAACTCTTCGTAGCTGGAAATGTTCCCGATGTCATCTTTTTCTTCTGAGTATTTCGTATCTAGCCCTTGTTTTTTTCTTCCGCTCTGCCTTATCGAATTTCTTTCAAGTTGATTCCAATATGGGGGTGAAGTAATTGTATAATCAACTTCAAACTTTTCACCCATTTTTTTATGAATTATATTTTCTGCTTTGAGGGAAGAAGCTTTGTAGATAGAAATCTCATTTTCAAAAGCAGCAGTCTTAATTCTCTTTTTACAGATATCAAAATATTTTTTGTTAAGTTCAATACCAACGGCATTTCGTTTTACATTACCGGAAGCAATTAACGTGCTGCCCGTCCCACTAAAAGGATCGAAAACAAATTCATTCTCTTTTGTAAAAAATAAAATAAATTCTTCAACCAAAGATTCCGGAAATTTTGCAGGGTGGAGAATTTCATCATCTTTTCTTCTGGGAGGGCGATGAATAAACCAAGACTTTGTAAACTTGATCCACTCTTTTCCGGTGAGGTCGTTAAGTTTGTTGTTAATACTGTACTTGCCTCTTTCGCCGTAATCTATAAATTTTTGATCTGACTTTTTTGCCAAAGGGAATTATTACTCACTAAATTCAAAAAGTGAAAATTAACAATTTAGTGAGTAATAAAGAATTAGAATTTCACAATAAATCCAAGAGTAGGAAGAATCGGGAACATCGTATTTTGATCTCTTTCGAGTCGAAGATCTTCAGTGATGTAATAATCATAACCAATTACGTTTGCACGATTATAAACATTTATTATATCGAGATAAAATGTCCAGTCCAAATCCCAATAATCAGCAGCTGCAGAAAACCTAATATCCAGCCTGTGATAATCCGGTCTCCGAGAAGCAAATCTATTATCAATGCCGCCAAAGTCAATGTCGTAAACGACTTCCTGGCTATTTGGATTTGATAGTGTTGAACGAGTCATGATCACGGGAGTTTCAGGCTCATTGTCCCCATCAAGATCAGCTAAAATTATTCTTGGTTTTATTCCGACAGCTTCGGTAATTGGGAAGCCTGATCCATATTGAAATCTAACGCCAACATCAAGCCAGCTATTTAGTTTATAATTCATAACTACATTTAGTGTATGTCTTTGATCGAAACGGAAAGGCAATGTTCTATCATCTTCAAATCTTTCTGTTTCAGCTAAAGCGTATGAAATCCATCCGTTTAATCTTGTGCCAGCTATATTTCTTTTTTCTAAAAAGAGTTCAAAACCGTATGCATCACCGTTTGAGTTATTTACAGGGATTTGCGTGATACTGTCCTGTTGTACTCTCACAGGCAATGACCAACCTGAAATTAGTTTTGGATCACGGCCTGCTACAGGCAAAGTTAAATATCCAGTACCTGTCACAACATCCTGCACAATTAAGTCATCAAACTTTTTATAGTATCCTTCCAGTTTTAATTTCCAGTGTTCGGTAAAGAATCTTTCAAAACTTAATACATAGTGAGTTGCTTTTTCAGCTTCAAGTTTGGTAGTAAATTCCGGAGCAAAATCAATAAAGGCCTGTCTATCTCTTAGTTTTTCATAGCCAGGAGATTGGTAATATAGCCCCCATGTCCCCCTAATTGTTGTCAAATTATCAATAGCATACGATAGCGAAACTCTCGGAGCAAAATATCCTTTCCCCAAAATATTGTAATAATCATATCTTAGTCCTGGCTGAAGAAACAGCTTATTGCCAATTGCAAAGTTATTATTGAAATATGCTCGATATCTTGAGTAGTCTCTAACATCTTGTAAATCATTAAAAGTTGCTCTTATGTTAGTATTAGATTCTAAAAAAGCACGTATTTCGGGATCAAGTTCAAAATCGAAATTTATTGTTGTCTGCATAAAATCCATACCCGCACCAAATTCAAGTATATTGTTTTTTCCCCATACATAAGCCAGCTTGTTATCAATAGAGTATTTTCTGAATTCAAAATTAGAATCAAATCCGAATCCAACTAAATATGGTGCAAGTGTATCCGGAGCAATATCTTCAAAGTCAGCTTCATTTAAAGATGGATCTAAAAACTCAGAATCAAAATCCGAATCACCCTTATTGCGGTACCACGAAACAATAAATTTGTTGAGTAATTTTTTATTTGGCGCATAATGCCAAGCAAAACTTAATAGATCATTCTGCGAATCATCTACAATACCAATACTATCCGGGTTTTCCCTTTCTGAAATTGAAACAAGGTTTACGGCATCTTGCGAATAAACTCCGTTAAATAAAAATTTATGCCCATCGAAAGGTCCAAAAACAAATTTTCCCTGTATGTCATAGAAGTTCGGAAATGCTACATCATCTTCAACTAAACCGGAATTTTTAACAAACGGTTCGATAATTAAATCGTAGTAAGTCCTCCTTGAGTTTATAAGCCAGCTTCCAGGAATGCCGCCAGGATTTCTGCCTTCTAAAACTAAATTTGCAGCAACAATGCTAGCGTTTAAATTCCCTTTCATACCGATATCTGTGGGCCCCTCTCTGTTGGTTACATCTAGTACTGCTGAGAGCCTATCACCGTAATTAGCTGGAAAGCCACCGGTGATCAAATTTATATCCGCAATAGCATCAGGGTTGAACATACTAATCACGCCATAAAGCCGGTAGGGATTAAAAACTTCAACATCATCCATTATTATTAAATTTTGATCCGGGCCACTTCCGCGAACAATAAGTTGAGAGGAGAAATCGTTCGGAGCTAAAACTCCGGGTAAAGCTTGCAACGATCTGAATACATCTGTAACGGCACCGGGTAATTCCCTTACATCCATTGGCTCCAAATCAATTAAGCTTACTCTTGTATCGTTCTGATCTTGTATACCTTTATCAATTACCTCAACAACATCAATTTCAATGGACTTCAGTTCCATTTCGGTATTTAATTCAAGAACTCTATCCTTTTCAATTATGATATTAAAAAATCTTGTTTCGTATCCAACTGTACTGAACCTTATTCGGTGCTGGCCAACCGGAATTCTATTAATGCGGTAATTGCCTTCATCATCCGAAACTCCGCCAAGAGTAGTTCCAACCACGAAAACATTTACACCGGGCAAAGCCTCTCCATCACCAATAATATTTCCTTTTACACTTCCTGTCTGCGCAATGATATATCCAGACGCAATAAAAATTAATAACAAATATTTAAGCACGATATTCCCTAGTTTTTGGGTTTAACAATATGAAATGGAAATAGATTCCCTTGTAAGGACGTATTAAGATTAATTTTATTTAAAAATTAATCGAGAAAAAATTAGAATAAAGTCCAAAAGAGATCTCATGGAATGATACAGCACTTTCGTCAAAGTTGGTGTTGTACCGGTATTTGCTGTATAACGTAAATACATTCTGAATTGTTACAAACCCAACTGAGATTTCGGGGCTAATGCCATTGAAGCCTTGAAAATTGGTTGCAATATTAATCCCAGGGGAGATATATTCGATAAACGGTGTTTGGATAATGTGTTTGTAACCCACTCTAAAAAAGCTTTCCGGATCGAATCCATCAACGTAACTATATTCGATACTTATATAACCAGCCGGATAATTAAAGCCTTTGGCGAAAAAAGAAAAAAGCGGGACTTCTTTTGAGAGGCCAAAGAGTTGATTATCATCCTGAAAAACTACAGCCGGCGACGGTATTCCGAAAATTACTCCACCAAAACAGCAGACAGTGATAAATCCGGGAGCGTTTTCAAGATTAAGGTTATAATCCTGTGGAAGAGTAGTTTCAAATACTTCACTTTCAACAACTTCTCCGTTTTCTCTTTCCATCAGAATTTTAAAGGGTATGTAAAGTGAATCAAATTTATGTTCACTTAGATCAAGTTTATAATTATGTAAATCTGTTAATTCAGAACTGATTTCAATTTCTTCTTCACCATTAAATTTCAATTTGGATTTCACTTCTTCACTAGTGTAAAATGATAAAACAAACGAATGTGGTTTTTCAATTGTAATATAAGAGTCAATCAAAAATACTTCGATTTCCTGAGAACGAAGAGTGGTTGTTAAAATTATTATAAAAGTTAATAGGCGAAAGAAATTCATAGAGTATTATTTTTGCTTTCAAAAATCACTCTAATTTTTCTTAAATACAATTTTTAATTGAAGTAAATTCTGTGAAAAATTAAAATTGAAGTCGATTTTATCTATATTGGATTAATGATAATTAAATTTTAGAGGTTACTATTGAGAATTTTAATAAGCAATGATGACGGAATAAACTCCCGCGGAATTTACGAATTGGCCAAAGCAATGAAAGAAGTTGGCGATGTTTACGTGGTTGCCCCATTGACAGAACAAAGCGCGGTTGGGCATGCTATAACAATGAAAATACCTTTACGTGTTACAGAACATTACATTGATGGTGAATTTTTTGGTTATGCTGTAACCGGAACTCCTGCTGACTGTATTAAAATCGGTATTAAAAATGTATTACAGTTCAAACCAGATTTAGTGATTTCGGGAATAAACCATGGATCAAATACTGCAATAAATATAATTTACTCCGGAACTGTCTCTGCTGCGCGTGAAGCCGCAATTATGGATGTGCCCGCATTAGCGGTTTCCGTTACGAATCATCGTGCCACACATTTTGAGTACGCGTGTTTAGCGGCACAAGAATTATCAAAAAAAGTAGTGGAAAGCAGTTTACCTACAGGTACACTTTTAAATATCAATGTTCCCAATTTACCCAAAGAAGAGATCAAAGGTACACTATTTACCAAGCAAGGTAAATCCAAATGGGATGATAGTTATCTAGAAAGGCAAGATCCTTATGGAAACAAGTATTACTGGCTTACCGGTAGTTTAATGGATGTTGACGACGAGCTTACAAACGATCAATGTGCGATTAAAAATAATTATGCATCTGTTTCGCCAATTCATTTTGATTTAACTGATCACGAAGCATTTGAAATGATGAATAATTGGAACATTGATTCTCTCAAAAGCATAAAATAGAATAAACAAATTAATTATGCTTGATATCAATTCAGTTGACGTTTCTTTTGGCGGAAATCCATTCCTAATTTTCCTTGTGATTGCGGTTCTTGCCATTTACTCCATTTACATTTATAGGTACACTATTCCGGTTGTTTCAGTATTTCTGAAAAGTCTATTGACTGTGTCAAGAATAATTGCAATAGTTTTGATTCTCTTTCTAATTTTCGACCCGCTCGTTTCCATAGAAAGAATTAATAAACAAGATCCAATTAATTATATCTTTATCGATAATTCAAAGTCGATTGTTCAAAAAGACAGTACTGAAAAACATATTAAAGTTAAAGAACTACTGAGTTCATTAAATCAAAGTAATATTAAAATTATTGAGTTTAGCGACAACACAAATGAAATTGATAACCTTGATACATTGCAATTCAAAGGCTCATCATCAAACTTTGAAAATGTTGCTGATTACATACAAAACTCAGAAGAAAACGTCATTACAGCATCAATAATAAGTGATGGTATAATAACCAGCGGCAGCAATCCGGTTGAGGATTTCGCCAAGTTGAACATCCCGGTTTTTACTATCGGTATCGGCGATTCCGAAATCCAAAAGGATATTGAAGTAAAAAAAATTGAATCAAATGAATACATTTATGCAGGTGCTGAATCAGAAATCAGTACAACGATCATTAATAAAGAATTTCCAGGAAAGCAAATTACTGTTAAACTTTTTGTTGATAATTCAATTGAAGAGCAAAAACAAATTGCACTAAACAATTTTGGCATAAATGAAATTGAGTTTGATTACGTTTTTAATTCACCAGGTGAAAAATCCATTCGAATTGAGGCTGATCGAGATCCCGAAGAAGTAAATATAAACAATAATTTTAGAACAAAAACGATTACAGTTTTAAACAACAAATTAAATATTCTTTTGATTGCGGGAAGCCCAAGTGCTGACTTTTCGTTTGTCAAAAAAAGTTTAAGCCAGGATAAAAATCTAAATGTTAATTCTATTGTTCAGCTCACTGAGGATAGATTTACTAATAATAATATAAATGAAAAGATTGAATCTGCTGATATTATATTTTTAATCGGATTTCCAAACAAAAACACTTCTTCAACATTTTTCGAAAATACCTGGAGAAAAATTACTGCCGACTCTAAACCATTTTTATTTCTGCTTTCTCACAGAACAAATTTGGAAACATTAAAATTTGCAGAAAAAGAATTATCCTTTTTAATTGAGAGCAGCAGATCAGAATCTTCTTTATTTCAGCCTGAAATCTCTGATATTGCGAGCGGCTTGTTAAAACACAACAATAGTAATTTCATTAACAACTGGAATAATCTTCCGCCCGTGTTGGTCAACGTATTAAACTTTTCAGCAAAGCCTGAAAGTAAAAATATTTCAAAGGCAAAAGACGGCAACAGGCAAGTCGAGTTTCCACTTATTTTAACAAGAGTTGTCAGCAATAAAAGATCTATT
>JANQIV010000092.1 GCA_028282005.1 Melioribacteraceae bacterium
GATTAATTAACCCAAGTGTTCCGGCCACTGAAGTAAGTTTCAGCGTTTCATTTCCGTTTTCATCATATTCAAAAGTTAATACGTATACACTGTCAATTAGATTATCAGTAAGAAAAAATATTCTATCCTCAGTTAACAAACCGTCTTCATTATAAGTATATTCATGCTTTTCCGATTTGTTCTCTTCAAGAGTAACAAGAGCACTATCCGGAGGTGTCTGAGATTGAGTAGCTTTGAATAGCGCCTCACCTGGTTTATTTTGGCTAAAAGCCTTTATACTTCCGGAAAACTCGTTAAGAATTTGTTCTTTTTCAATCTTTGCATTATGCGTACTTTTTTTGCTTGAATGTGATGAAAAAGAAAAGGTATATGATATTAAAACTGTTGCTGCTAATAGAAAGTACATCAAATGTTTCATTTGTTCCCCTCGCTTTTTTTAAAAACTTTTTGTAAAAAGAATAACTATTTGTATTTGCCGGCTCCGACGATGTAAAGTTCACCGTTGCTTCCGGTTGTTAATTTATAATAAGACGTTTTATAATATAATCCTCCTTCACCGGGCTTTGTGTAAATATAATCTACCCAGCCTGTTCCTTGTGTTAACGCCAATTCCTGGACTTCGTCGCGGAATAATTTGCCCGAAACATCAGGTTTGCCTTTAAGATTTACACCCACAAGTAAACTGTTTGTCGGATGAGCAACTACGGTCATTGAAGTGTCATAAGTAAAACTGTAAAGAGCAGGTATATTCGGGTCAAGGTAAGGGGCTTCTCCATTATTCATTTTTTCAATAGTACCTACCGCATCAGCAGCAATGTCATCAGAAGTTTTATCCACAAGATTTATAACCATCTCGTCAGTTATGCCGTCATCGCTATAATTTATAATATTATATTTGGAAACTATTTTGTCGTAATTACTTGTTCCATCCTGACCTTTGTCGTTAATTAACTCATCGAGCGTAGTTTGGAAATAATTAATAATCTCATCGGAAGTATTAGTATTAAACGCATAGTATAATTGACTAACCTTTAATATAAAGGGGATTTCATAATCGCTTTCGTTTAACTGCAGAGCTTGCATAATCAATTGATGGCTTATTTCGGAATAGCCAATACAATCAACTGTACCGTTATTAAGCATGTCATATAGCTGAGCAACATCTTCAACAACAATTAAATCGGCAGTGTTCACACCATAATCAACCAAAAGCGGAATGGTGCTGTAATCTTTTATAACAGCTATTTTGTAGTTTGAAAGATCGCTACCGCTGTTTATGGTTATATTTTTGCTTTTGAGTGAAATAACCGTTTCTTTATGTGGAACAATTGGGCCAACCCATTTAAATAAGCTTTCTCTTTCAGATAAACGGACTGTAGAAAAAAGTATTGTATTATTTGTCTGGATTGTTGCTTGATAAGCTTCACTCCAATCCTTTAATTCAACATTATTACGGTCAAGATTAACACCCATTTTATTAAAGATTTCTTCGAGAATTTCAACGGAAACACCGAAGGCAACCCCGGATTCATCATCATAATTAAACGGCGGGTAATTTTCCGTCAAAAATGTAAATTTTTCAATTTGGCTGTTAAGTTCACTATTAATATTGCTTGAAACCGGATCATCATCCGAACAAGAAGTTAAGAAAACAAATAAAGGCAAGAGTAAAACAAGAACTGCGAATAAATGATTTTTTTTTAAAACATTTTGTAAAAACTGTCTTCCTTCTGATATTGCTCCTTTCATGAGGTGCCCCGATTATTATTTGTTTAATTTTCTGGCCACAAATTATTTATTGAACAGTTCACAAACCCGCCAAAACCCCTCACAAAACTGCCAACTTAGATTTTGAGGTAAAAAAAAATGAAATAAAAACTTATTTTGTCTGGAAATGAGTGATGAGTAGCTATCAAATACTTTTAATCTAGTAAAAAAAATTTTCGAATGAAACTATTATTTGCTAATCATATTGATCTTAGAACAGTTTTAAAATTATCGTTGTCATTACGAATCGAACAGAGTGAGTGTGAGAAATACTCTTTTTGTGCCAGAACTAAGAGATTACCTTCGGTGAACTTGCTTCGCTGCGGTTCTCACGTCGCATTGCCTGCCCGCCGTACTTCGTACTAAAGAAGTCGGGCTCCTCAGAATGACAATTTTAGAAATTTTGAGACAGCCTCTAGGCTAGAGATAAATTTTGCAGACATAAGGCAGATTTAAAATCCGCCTTACTATAAAATGAGTCGATTAATTATGGAGTAATTCTTCAGAATCATTATTACAATAATTCTTTAAAAAGTATTTAAATGGTGTTTCCCCTGTAACTTCTTTAAAGGATCTAAAAAATGAAGAAAGATTATTAAAACCGCTGCTTTTGGCAACTGTGGGTAATGACCAATTTGGTTTAATACAATTCATTACTTTTTTAGCCTCTTCAACCCTGAAAAAATTTATAACTGAATCATAATCCATTGAAACATTTTCTTCAAGCGCCTCTGAAATATCGCAGCTTTCGCAATTTAAGATATTTGATAGGTTATCAATGGTCTGGCTTCTATGAAGATAAAGCTTTTCTTTTGTTAATACGTTTATTGTCTTTGCAAATAAGTTATCCATTTTGCACCCTCGAATATTTTGAATTATTATTTTCTTAATTTCTATGCAAAATATATTTCAGCGACATTTCATGAACCCGCCAAATTCTCTCACAAAACTGACATTGTTAAAAAGTTTTATTTTTGCTCTGAATTCACAGCTTTTAGGAGAGGATAAAAAAAGGCAATCAAGTTTGTTATCACTTAATTACCCCATTTGAATAATAATAAAAATTGGGTATTAGTTTATATCACTTTATAAGAAGCATTTTCTTTGTTTCCGAAAACCCGTCTGTCGTCAAACGGTATGCGTAAGTGCCACTTGGAAGTTCTTCAGCATTAAAATTATATGAATATGTACCCGCTGATTGTTTTTCATCAACCAATGTTGCTACCAATCTGCCGATCGAATCAAATATTTCCAGTTTCGTTTGACTGTCCGCTGAAAGCTGATAACTAATAACCGTAGTCGGATTAAAAGGATTCGGATAATTTTGATTTAATACAAAATTTGTCGGTAGTGAATTTGATAACTGCACTTCAATTATATTGGAATACTCGAATCTACCGTCAAAATCTATTTGCTTTAAACGGTAATAAACTTTTCCAGCAGTAATTTCCTCATCAACAAACGAATAACTTTTGGGAGCATTGCTATTACCGTGTCCATTTACAAAGCCAATCTTTTCCCAGTCTCCGGTCTCCGGCCTGCGTTCTACGTTGAAGCCATAATTATTCACTTCCGTTGCAGTATCCCAATTAAGTTCAACTGAATTGTCTTTGATCAATGCTGTAAAAGAAGTCAGTTCAACCGGCAAAGCTTGTGTAATTCCGGTATTGGCAACTGTTTCATAACCATAACCATGAATAGTAATTTGGGTACTGGAATAATCAACTGATAATTCAACAAACCCATAATGAATTTGGCTATCATCCTCACTTGTAAACTTTATTCCCACAAATCTATTGGATGTGGTTCCTAACCAATTACCCGCTGCATCATTTAAATTAAGCTGCCCTAAATTAAATGCAACATTCTTTCCCCATACACCTGTGGCTGGTGTAGCCAGTATATCTGCATTAGACGTTAATGCGTAAGGGCGAAAAAGAGTAGCATTAAATGTCCCCAGAAAGTCCGTTCCTGACCCTGGTGCTCTAACATAAAAACTATTACCGCCAGCGTTAATCTCTATAAATAAATCGTAATCCGGTACAAAGCCTGTTCCGTGTACTCCACCTTCAAGATCTATTGAATAAGTTGGAGTTGTGCCAATTGTAGCATCCGGAGAAATATCAGTATATTGAACAGATGCTTCAATGCTGTTTGAACCCAGCAATGCCCCGGCTGTTAATGAATATGCCAGTATTTTTTTTTCAAGTAATAATTTTTCCTTTCCGCTCATTTTTAAGCCCCCTTGGTCAATTTATTTTGACTTATATGAGAATTATAACTGTTTCAATTTCACGCCTGGATTCTGAAGAGGCGATGGATAGTTTTTTATAAACATAAGACATTTTTTTCTCACAAATCTGCCATTTTTAAAAATTATGCGTTTTTAATAATGTTTAATTAAAGATTTAATTCATTACTCAACAGTAATGAGCCTAAAAAGTTAGAATTTGCTGTTTTGGGTTTTAGGATATTTCCTCAATGAATACTCCTTCATATCTTTTACAATAGAATCCGAATGGCCTGCAGTAAAAATTATTTTCAATGTTTTCAAGACAAGAAGAATATTCAGTTTTAAGGATTTATTTTTTTCATAAAATTCTTCATGTTCTATTAAATTGGATATCCCGGCCTCCCTCTTGCCATAAATTTGCCAATAACCGGTAATTCCGGGTTTCAATGATATTTTTTTTCTTCGCTCGTAATATTCAGTGTAGTTTTCTTTAATTAACTTAAGATCCGAAAGCATTAAAGGCCTTGGGCCTATAATTGACATTTCTCCCATTATTACGTTGATGAGTTGAAGTATTTCATCGAAACCGGTTTTTCTTAAAAAGGCACAAAACGGGGAAATATTAGGGAAATATTCATTTTTATAAAATATGTTTGACGTTTTTGATTCAATCTCATCCCTATAGGTTTTTTTAATGGTCCTGATCTTATAAATATCTATTAATTCTCCTTCCAGCACTAACCCTCTTTTTTGTTTAAAAACGGGAGAATCACCGGTAATTAAAAATACAACCTCAAGCACAATTAAAATTATAGGGCCCAAAAGTATTAAGATTACCAACGCAACTGATCTTTCAACGAACCCTTCTATTTTACTTCCAAACTTTTTCATCAATTTTTTGGTTTTACTTTGCGAATTAATGCTCAATAAAGACCTAAATTCTCAAACTTCCCTCGGAAAAACACCAAAACGGCTTGCATAAAGCTTAGAAAAATAGTCTGTTCTTTCAAAACCAACTGCTGAAGCTATCTGGGAAATAGTTTTAAAACTTCCGTTTTCGATAATTTCTTTCGCCTTTTGCAATTTTATCTCCCTAATAAATTTGTGCGGAGTAACTCCCGAGAGATCTTGAATAATTCGATAGAGCTGTCTTTCACTTACATTAATTTCAATGGCTAATTGCAAAACGCCGAATTTGGGATCGCGAATATTCTCGTTGCAAATAAAAATGATTTCATTAAGCAATTTTTGTTTACGAGGACTCAATTTTTTTCCGTTTGCCATGATAAGAACCAGTTTACTTTCCATAAAAAACACAGGATATTGCTTCAAACAGCTACCAAAAGACAATCGTAAACTATAAAACTGTTTTTGCACAGAACTGACAAAAACCTTCACAGAACTGACATACAGCATTTTCTTTCATTTTTTTGAGAAAACACAAAAATTTGATAAGGTTAATAAATGCGGGATTAGTTCGTTTGAGGAGCTACACCAAACCTTTGTGTAAATAGCTTCACAAAATAGTCTGTTCTTTCAAAACCAATTTCGGCAATCACTTCAGAAAGCGTTTTATATTTGCCCACATCAATTAGTTCGCGGGCTTTTTGCAGTTTTATTTCACGGATATATTTATTCGGGGTCATCCCGGTAAGATTTTTCAAGGTTCTGTGCAGTTGTCTTTCGCTCAGAGCCATTTGATACGCAAATTCGGATACATTAAATCTTGAGTCACCAATATTTTCACTACATAATTTTTCAGCTTTTTCAAGCCAAATCTGTTCATGTTCCGGTAAAATTTTTTCTTGTGATTCCTCAGTGCTATCAATTTGGGAAATTTCTTCTTCCCTTTGCACATAATGAAATAGTAGATTTTTTACTCTTGCAACCAATTCCTCAGGCACGAAAGGTTTGTACATGTAATCATCAACACCAACCCGGAGTGCTTTTATTTTACTTTCAGTAGTGGCTTTTGCGGTCAACATAATAACCGGAAGCTTTTTCAGCCTGTCATCGGCTTTTATTTTTTCAAGCAAGGTAAAGCCATCCATACGGGGCATCATTATATCGGAAATTATGAAATCTATTTTATTGCTTTTATCGGTTAAGAATTCCATTGCTTCAACACCGTCTCCAGCCGTAAAAATGGAATAGTCAACAGAAAGTACTTCCTTAATAAAATCCTGAAGATCTGTATTATCTTCTACAACCAAAATAGTGTGCTCTTTATCTAATGAAATTGCTTCATTAGCCTCTTCGTTTTCATTATTTTTTTCAAGCCTTTCAACTTGTTCGGACATCTCTTTTTCTAATTTTACATCCGATTTTTTATACGGCAATTCAAGGGTAAAAGTCGTTCCTTCACCCAATTTACTTTCTACATTGAGATCACCGCCCAGCGCCACTGAAAGTTCTTTGGCAAACGCTAGTCCGATTCCCGATCCGCCAATATTAGACTCCTGCATTTTTGATGATTGAAAAAAGCGGTCAAAAATCTTAGGCATGTCTTCTTCGGGAATTCCTTTTCCGGTATCCTTTACTTTGAACCGAAGCTTTTCTTCTTCAATTTTCCTTACACTAAGGCTAACTTCTCCGCCGGCAGGCGTAAACTTAAAAGCATTGGATAACAGGTTATAGATTATTTTCCCGAACTTGTCATCATCCAGCATGAAATTTATATCGTCTTCAAATTCTTTATTTACAAACCAGATAATTTCTTTTGATTCTGCAAGCGGCTCGAATGAATTCTCTATTCTTTTTATCAAATTTGATAACGAAATAAGCTTGGTGTTAATAATCAATTTTCCGGCTTCAAGGCTTGAGAGGTCCAGTATTTGTTCAATTAATCTTAAGAGTTGATTCCCGTTTTTCGCAGCGCGGGCAATTATGTTTTTAACTTTTTGTTCTACGGAACCGTAGCGCTCTTTAAGGATTGCATCGAGCGGGCCAAGTATTAAAGTTAAGGGTGTTCTCAATTCATGGGAAATATTTGCAAACAATCTTGTTTTAACTGCATCCAGTTCTTTAAGTTCTTCGGCTTGTTTTTCTATTATTTTCTTATCGCTTTCAATTTCTTCAGTTCTTTTTTGTACCTCAAATTCGAGTCTCTCTCTTTCTTTTTCGTGAAGCCTAACTCTGTAACGTAAATACGAAATAATAATAAGCCCAAGGCCGAGGATTGAAGAAATGATAAACCAGGCTTTATTATAAAACGGTGATAGTACTTCAACATCAATATTTAATTCCGCTTTTGACCATCGCCCTTTTTGATTCTGTCCTTTTATCTTTAAAACGTAATTCCCGTAATCCAAATTACTGATACGTATTGAATTTTCGGAAATATAATTCCAGTCGTCGTCAATGCCTTCAAACTTGTAAGCGTATCTATTTTTTCCTTTTTCATAGTTCAAAAGCGAGAATTGGAGAGTAAAAAATTTATCGCCGGGCTGGAGCTTTATTTTATTTGTGTTAACTAATTCCAGCGTTTTATCAACAAGCTTTTCTTTTTCGTTTTCAAACTGGTTAAAAGCGATAATCTGTAACGGGACATTATACTCATCAGTCTCTTCAGTTAAATCTGCAGGGTTAAATGAATTTAATCCGTCGACTGTGCCGAAGTACATTTTTCCGCTTGAAGCTTTGTGATAAGCTATAGGCGTGAATTCATCGTTAGTTAACCCATCTTTCTTAAAGTAAGTATTTATTCTTCCGGTTGATTTATTGAACGAGTTTAATCCATAATAGCTGCTTATCCAAAGCCTGTTAAAATCATCTTCCAAAACCGCAAAAAGGATATTGCTCGATAAACCATCCTCAACACTGAATACCTGCGGTTTATTTTGCCTATCCCATTTTATCAATCCGTCGCCGTAAGAGGCTATCCAGAAAATACCGTCACTATCTTCATGAATATAGCACAGTTCATCATAGCTTAAGTAAAATTTTCCTTCTCCTCCGGCCCAGTATCTTTCCGACTCCCCGCTTTCTTCATCAAATTGAAATAATCCAAGGTTTGAGACCGCCCAAAGTTTGCCATCCCTTGAATTAAAGATTTGATAAACCGTCATTTTTTCATCGTCAACATTCAAATCAAAATGAACGAAACTTTCTTTTGATTCATCATAATAAAACAGTCCTCGATTAAGCCCAACCCATAACTTGCCTGAAGTACTTTTATAAACCGACCAATAATTTTGATTCGGTGCAAACCCTTGATGATAATGAACATTGTAAAACTCAGTCGATTCATTTTGATGTTTGTAGTTCATTGTGTATAAGAGTTTATCATCTTCAGAGAATACTCTTAGGCCTTGACTACCAACGAAAAGTTTATCATCAATTTTAGATAAAGATAATCCGCTCCAGTCATTTATAACCTTAATCGGAAGTTTATTATTTGCTGAAATTTTATAAAGAGAAGTAGAACCATTTACATAAATGTTTCTGTTTTCATCTTCAAAAATACCCCGTGCAATAAAGTTAAGCTGACTGTTATTTGGTAAATCACCATGCTTTAAATAATTCGTAAATTTATTTTCCCTGATACTTAATTTATAGATACCATTTTTCCTCGGGGTTAACCAAATATTTCCTAGGTTGTCAAATATCGCTCGCGATCTTTCAATGTTTGGGTATTCTGCCAGTTTATCGGGTGGGATTAAAACTTTCCATTTGTAATCAGGTGTTATTAATACAACACCTATTTTTTTGTTAATAACTATAATTTGTTTTGTAAGTTCATCCTGTGAAAAGAAAGTGCGCGGTTTATTCAACGCTGATACAGGGTTTAAAATCTTCTGATTTACTTTTTCAATTTTTCCATCTGATGTAGCTCTAAAAATATTTTGATCTCTAATTTCCTTATTATGTGCAAAGTTTCTAAAATTTGCGCCATCACCGTAATCAATCTCACGTGAGACTGTGAATAATAGGTTTTCATCATTATCTAATCCGATCAAGACCGGTTGATCAAAACCGTTTCCTTTGAATATCTCTTTAACATTTCCGTCATTATCCATAAAGCGGATTGCCAATTCATCATAATTAAACCAAATTCCTTTTTCACCAACTCTGAAAAATCTGTTCATCAATATCGTGTTAACATATTCCGATTTGAACAGCAAAAGGAATTCACCGCTGTTATCCAGTTTATACAAATAACCT
>JANQIV010000137.1 GCA_028282005.1 Melioribacteraceae bacterium
GGGTTCTTATTTAAATGAATAATAAAAATGTAAATCTTGATATTATCAAGAGAGCTGAATGGTATTTACAAAGGATGAATTCATCTAATGCACCTTCATATTTTATTTTTGAAGGGAATAGATTTGAAATATACAATGGGGTTTTCTCGCCAGCTCTTTCTAAATCTTCTATATTTTTTTTTAACACTATTAAACCTTTTATAAAAGGAAAAACCATTCTCGAAATAGGAGCCGGTACTGGAATAATTTCTATACTGTCGATTATTTATGGCGCAAGGGAAGTCTATTGTACTGATGTTAATAAAAATGCGATTGATTGTACTCTACATAATGCCAAATCTTTAGGTGTTGAAAAGAAAATAGAAATTATTCATTCAAAAGATTTTGATGATATAAAAAAAAAATTTGATATTATTATATTTGCTTTGCCTTACGTATATATTGATAATATAAATAGCATGGTTCATAAATATGGTGATCTTGCTTTTTCAATGTTTGACGAGAAATATAGTTCTCAATTATTTTTTTTCACTAATGTTTATAAATATTTGAAAAATAAGGGGAGAATATTTGTAGAATTTAGTCGAATCGGAAACTTAAAACTCTTTGAAAAGAATATAGGAGTTGCTGGATTACATTATTCGTTGATTGACAGTCAGAAGGAAGGAGCTGCAGATAATAGAGTTTACGAGATATTTTCTCAAATAGGTTAGATATTTTTCCATAGTATTATTAGATTAGTTTTAATTTTCATAAATTTCATTCTTTTTCATCAGATTAGTTACTTTTTCGTTACTCAAACAATAAAATATTGATCTAAATTATTTTGTAGGAAGTATTTATAAGAAATCGCTATATTTTTGACTAAAATGTTGTACGGTTTAAAAAAGGTTGACCAGGCTAAAGCCTGGTCAATATAGTCGCGAGGGTGCTAATCTTTTGACTAAGAGGGTATTGTGATATGTTAACTACATTATCGTAATTTTTACCCGAATGTTTAGTCTTATTTAAAATTTATTTTGGATTTGTAGGCCGAATATCAATTTCTGACATATTTGCTCTTACAGGTAACTTAATAAATACAGAAACAGTTTCAGCAACATCATTCGGGGATAGTATTTTCTCAATTTTTCCAGGTTCCATGTTTGTACCGAGTAACATATCCGTAGCAACTGATCCCGGACAAATCGTGCATACGCGAATATTATGATCCCTCACTTCCAACATCAATGATTTGGAAAATCCCATTACAGCGTGCTTAGTTGCAGCGTACATTGTTCCACCCACAAAACCATTTTTACCGGCAAGCGACGAAATAGTTATTATAGAGCCTGATTTTCTTTCAATAAAATGATTAATCAAAGCTTTTGTAAAATTATAAACTCCGTATAAGTTAGTATCAATTTGCCGCTTGAACTGATCAAGATTTGAATCGAGAAATTTATTGAAATATGCAACACCGGCATTATTAATCAAATGATCAACTTTTCCAAATTTTTCAATTACTTCATTAATTGAAGAAACTACAAAATTTTCGTCCGCAACATCACCGGCAAAAATTTCAATTTGAGACGAATCATTTTGCAATTCACGTTTTATTTCTTCCAGTTTATCAACATCTCTTCCAAATAATGCAAGGGCGTGGCCATCTTTTGCTAGTTTTTTTGCAATAGCTTTACCAATTCCCCTGCTAGCGCCGGTTACAACTGAAACTTGATTTGACATTATAGGTCTCCTTTTATAGGACGCAACACAATATCTTCAACAACCATATTTGAATCAATTGAATAAATATCATAAACTATCTTTGCAATGTTTTCGGGAGTCATCATTCTGTCCGAAAATTTTTCAAGAGCCGCATTAGGCCATATTGGTGTCTTTGTTGCTCCGGGCATTACATTAATAATTCGAATATTATTTTCGCGAAGTTCTTCTCTCAAAACATTTGTGTAAGCCATTAAGCCAGCTTTTGATGCCGAATAAGCAGAAGAGTTTGTAAAAATCTTTTTTGTTACAACGGAAAGAATATTAATGATTGTGCCTTTTTTTCTTTCAATCATTTTAGGAAGAACTGCTTTAATCATGTAAATAGCACCGAGAAGATTAGTTTCAATAATTTCTTTGATTTCTTCAACTGAATTTTCTTCTGCTTTTTCAAATGAAGTTACACCGGCATTATTGATAAGGCAATCAATCGGGAATTCGGCTTCAAGTTTTTTCGAAGTTTCGTCTACTTCATCTGAATTTGAAACATCAAGTGCAGCTACAACGAGAGAGTTATCTTCAACATTTATCTCAGATTTTAGCCTATCGAGAGTTTCCTTTCTACGAGAAGATAAAACTAAATTTTTACCATTTTTATAAAATTGATTTGTCAATTCTCGGCCAATTCCTGTACCGGCACCTGTTATCCAAACAAAGCTTTCTTCTTTACCCATTAAATTTTATCTCTGGAAATTAATTCTAAAAATTCAGTTCTTGTTCTTGAATCGGTTTTAAATATTCCGCTCATCGAACTAGTTGTTGTTATTGAATTTTGTTTTTGAACACCGCGCATCATCATGCACATGTGAAATCCTTCACAAACAATTGCTACGCCACGTGGTTTCAAATATTTATCGAGTGTTTCACCAACTTCTTTTGTCATTC
Source organism: Melioribacteraceae bacterium (assembly GCA_028282005.1). Taxonomy (GTDB): domain Bacteria; phylum Bacteroidota; class Ignavibacteria; order Ignavibacteriales; family Melioribacteraceae; genus JANQIV01. Next base: position 2,650 of record JANQIV010000137.1, read on the forward strand.
TTTCCTGTACTTGCAGCCTACGTGCGAAGGCATCAACTATTCTTGGAATTTTACTTAATCCGACAATTTTACCGTTTGGGATATAAGCAATATGTATTTTCCCAAAAAACGGTAAGATATGATGCTCGCACATTGAGTAAAAATCAATATCTTTTACGATGACCATTTCATCGTAATCTTCTTCGAATATTGCACCGTTAATTACTGTATCAATATCAGTTTTATATCCTTGCGTTAAAAAATCTATTGCTGTTGCAGCACGCATAGGTGTTTTCAGCAATCCTTCTCGTTTAGGATCTTCCCCTATTTCTTCAATAATTGTTTTGTAGCTTTCGGCAACAACATCAATATCCAAGCTACTCTCCTTTATATTCAACATAATTGTTCTCCGTTTCGTATAACTTAATTGAGTAAAGATTTCCGGAAGGAATTTTACCAGCTAGTTGTTTCCAGATTTCTACCACAAGGTTTTCCGAACTGGTGATTTTTCCTTTCATAAAATCTACGTCTAAATTCAAATTTCTATGGTCCAATTTTGAAGTCACATTTTCCTGAATTATCTTCTTTAAAACCGACAGATCAATTACATATCCGCTTTTCGGATCCGGATCACCGGCAACGACAACCTCCAACGTGTAATTGTGTCCGTGCCAATTTGGACTATTGCATTTGCCGAACAGTTCGGTATTTTCTTCATCACTTAATTCAGGATTGTGCAATCTGTGGGAAGCGCTAAATACTTCTCTTCTTGTAACGTAAATCATATTATTAGTTTAATTCTTCTAAAACTTTTTTTACAGCTTCAACATGACCTTTAACTTTTACTTTCGGAAATATTTTTACAATTTTTCCTTTTGGATCGATCACAAAAGTTGTTCTTTCCACTCCCATGTACTTTCTGCCGTACATACTTTTCTCTTTCCAAACACCATATTTTTCAACAATCTTTTTATCTTCATCGGCCAATAATGTAAAAGGCAATTCGTATTTATCGCTAAATTTTTTATGTGATTTTACCGGATCAGGGCTGACGCCCAAAATTACTGCATCCAATTTTTCAAACTCGGGAGTTACATCTCTAAAATCACAAGCTTCAGTTGTGCAGCCGGATGTCATGTCTTTTGGGTAAAAATATAATACTACATTTTTCCCAAGAAAATCTTTTAATGAAACTTTGTTACCGTCACTATCAGGCAATGTTATTGCAGGTGCTTTTTTACCTTCTTCCAACATTAAGTTTTTCCTTTTTAATATTTAAAACAAAACTCCTTTGGAATAATTCCAAAGGAGTTTAAAATATAATAAATAATATTAACCTAAGTTCTTTAATGCCTCTTGAATAGCATCGTAATTTGGTTCATCACCAGGATTATCAAGTACTTCTGCGTATTTCACTATGCCTTCTTTATCAACTACAAAAGCTGATCTTTTTGCGACACCATTGAAATCAAGTTTGCCAGGTACAAATACATCATGCCAAGCTTCGTACTTTGGAGCAACTTCTTTATTGAAATCACTTAACAATGGGAAATTGAAATTAAATTTCTCAGCCCATAATTTTTGTGCGAAAGGACTGTCAACACTAATAGCCAAAACTTGTGCATCAAGTGAATCATAATGTGATAATCCATCTCTAGTTGAGCATAATTCTTTTTCACAAACAGATGTATTTACAAAAGGAAAAAACAATAAAACTACATTTTTCTTTCCTTTATAATCACTCAATGAAACTTCTTCCAAAGCGTGACTTTTTAACTTGAAATCCGGTGCAACATCACCAACGTTTAATGCCATTTTTATCTCCTTTATATTTTTCTACCTACTTTTACTTTTACTTGAAATTCTACTTCACCTTCTTGGGTCATTCTACCTCTTTCTTCAATAACTTCAAACCAATAAACCGGTTTTTCATCATTTGCTTTTTTAACTATTTCTTTTACTGCGTCACATGCGCAAGATGTTGAGGTTCCTACTAATTCTAATACTTCGTATGCACTTGACATAATAACTCCTTTTGATAATGAGAAAGTTTCCTAATTAATAAAAAAAATGAAATATTTAAGACTTCGTAAAAAATGTCTCAAAAAATATACTTTTTTTGGATAATTTGCTTGTACTAAATAGGATACAATGATTTTTTTGGATATCGATTTTATATTCGATATTTTTGTATAGACGAAATCTAAATAATAGAAAGTAAAATTTGAAATACCCAAAGGCACACGAAGAATTTAAAGAGTTTTTGAAAGACGGAAAGCACAGAGTTACGCCTGAGAGATTTGAAGTACTTGATTATGCGCTCGATCAAAAAGGTCATTTTGGTGCAGACGAACTTTATATCGAAATGAAAAAAAACGACTCTAACATTTCGAGAGCTACTGTTTACAATACTATTGAGCTATTAGCAAATTGTGATTTATTATCGAAGCGCCATTTCGGTGAAAACAAAACTAGGTACGAATCAAACTTTAACCGCAAAAATCATGATCACCTAATCTGTACTAATTGCGGTAAAATTAAAGAATTTTCAAGTACTAGAGTTGAAGACCTTGTGAAACAGATTTCCGATGAACTTGGTTTTGATAACACCGGGTATTCATTTAATATTTTCGGCAAATGCACTGACAGAAGTTGTGATAAATACGAAGACTAAGTTGAGGTAATGAGTTGAATAAGTATGTTCCTAAATATCCTTTGGTATGGCAAAAAGATGATTTCTTCATAAAGATTTTCACTTCGATTCCAAATCTTGCTACCGGAATTTTGATGGCAACAAAAAATGACAAATTTGTTATCGATCCGGGTGACGGGATTCTGAAGTATTTAACGAACGAAATCGGGCCGAAAAAAATTTTGGAAATAAATGATATTTTTGTCAGTCACGGGCATCATGATCATGTTGGAGGTTTGTGGTCTTATCTTACTTATCTTTCCGTAATGAAAAAGAAAAAACCTCTGAATATTTATTACCCAAAAGGCTGCATGGAAATTATCTCGATTCATAATGCTTTCCAACAAGTTTACGGTCATGAACTGACATATCAAATTAAATTGATCGAGATCGATGATCCGGTTACTCTAATGTGTAATTCGCTAAAAATTGAACCGTTTAAAGTTAAGCACAGTGAAATTACAAAAGAAGGCGAGATAGAATTTATTCCTTCACTTGGTTTCAAATTTATTTACGATGGGAAATCAATTTGCTACGGTGGTGATACGGCTTATTGCGAAACACTTGTTGAAAAATCAAAAGATGCTGATCTTGCAATAATTGAAGCCGGCGCTGAAGATGAAGAAGAAACCGATTTGCATATGACTCAAGAACAAGCAATTAAAATTGGTGAAACTGCTAAAGAATATTTCTTAGTGCATGTGCCGGAATAATTTATCACTCATCATTTACATCTGTATTAGATTCATCAATTTCTTCAATAGCTTTCATTCTAAAGTATAATTTGTCCAATCCTAAAAACTTTTGGATCAAACCGGGAATTCCTTTTGCATCAATATCGATTTCGTTTTTTACAACTCCTACGTTTGGCGCTAGCCATTCATGGATAGTAACGTCAGTTCCCTCCTTTGAATCAACATAAATTTCAATTCTCAAGCAGTCAAATTCCCCGGCATCATTTACGATCTTTTCTTCACCAACTACTTTCCCGTAAAATGAAATCGCATTTGTATCGGCATCGTGAATATCAAATCCGTGCCATTCCCAAGTTTGATTTTCTTTCATCGGAAAAGGCATTCTGAAAACCGGTTCGCTGTAAGTTACATGTGAATTTTGAGTTGGGATAAAAAATGAAATATCAACATACTGGTGTGTTTTAACTATGTAAACACCGGAATCGTTTACAAAAAAACTTTGGACATACTTAAAGTCCTCACCAATATTTGCGAGTGTTACAGTATCACCGCTTGTTGAAACTGTAGAAATTATTTCATCAAAATTTGAATCGTAGGTAATCTTTAATTTTTGGGAAAGCGGGAAATATTCTCTGCCATAAATCTTTAATGTATCTTCTTCAGGGATTTCTTGTGATAAACTATCTACAACATTTATTGAATCTGATAATTCAAGTGAATCGCTTAAAAAAATAATTAAGCTATCTGATAAAAGCAAATTTGAATCCACAATTGAAGAATCAGAAATTTCTACTAAGGTTGAATCAATAGATTTAATTAGTGAGTCTGAGTTAATTATTTGCAGCGTATCTTGAGCATTTATGCTCACAAAAAAAAACAGAACAATTACAGGAATAAGCTGTAACCTATTCATAAAGTAATCCTTATTAATTTTTAAAATTTATATTAAAGGTTAAGCAAAGACTTTCGACCTGCAATTACGGCTGTAAATTTAGAGATTCTTTTTATGAAATAAAAAAGATTTGTCAATTATTTATTGCTGGAAGAATATAATCATTCATCATTTCAAATACTCTTCGTGATTCAGTTAAATTATTGTAATTGCCCCCGGTAAAAACAACAACAACTTCCAATTTCGGAATTACAAAAATGTACTGTCCGCCATTTCCTGCAGCATAAAACGAATCATAAGTTTTTCCTTTTTGCTCAAACTTTGTAACCCACCATAAGTAACCATATTTTGCATATTTAGAAAAAGTAGATTGAACATGCGGTTTTGTTGATTCGTTTACCCAGTCTTCCGAAACAATTCTATTTCCTTTCCAAAGACCTTTATTCATGTAAAGCAAACCAAGTTTCAACATATCGCGGGAAGTAATTCCAATTGAGTCAGGTCTGTGAGGTATTCCAAGAGGGTCAAACAAATGCTTTTTTTGGAAATCAAAATAATTCATCTTCGCGGAATGGACCAATGCTGCTGCAAGAACTTCCGGTGTACCATCATTGTAGTTAAATATTTCTCCTGGCTCATGCTGCATTGGTAAATCTAAAATATATTTAATTGGATCAGTTTTAACTCGCATTTTAGCACCACAGTGATTTTGATAGTCCATAATGCTGCCACAATCAAAACCTGCTGTCATTGTAAGTAAGTGCTTTAGTTTTATTCTTTCCTTTTTCTGATTATAATTTTTAATTACAGGATAGAAATCGAAAATGTCAAAAAGTTTTTGGTCAGAACTTTTAAGAAATCCATTGTCAATTGCAATTCCAACTAACGCGGACGCAATACTTTTACCAGCTGATGCCAGGAAGTGAGTCCTATTTTTATTGTATCCATTAAAGTATTTTTCAAAAACCAGTTTACTGTTTTTTGAAATAAGCAGGCTGTGCATGTTGATGTATTTATTTTCTAAAATATCTTTTGACAGTTGGATAAGTTTAGTGGAGTCAATTTTTTCGCTGGCAAGTGTGCCCGTCTCAATTCCATCGTTAGTTTTTTCCGGAATTTGATAATTGTAATTTAGAGTAGCGCATGAATTTAACAGCACAATAAAGACAAGACATAAAAAAAACTTCAAAAATCCCCCGTTATTTTTAAACTCAATTATATAAGACATTTTGTGCTAATTCAACCCAAAATTTTACCAACTAATAAGTTTTTTGGATTGGCATAATTTTCTGACCTTTCAATCTGTTGATTCTAATTCAGTTTTTTAATAGAATATCACCACTAATATTTGTCCAAATTGATTAAAGTAGTTGCTACATAAAATGTAATAACACTTACCTAATCAACAAAAATTCACTTTCATTTTTCCACAAAAAATGAGAATTAGTATGAAAACTAAACTAATCTTACTCTCACTACTAACATTTATTAGTTGTCAAAATAAAAAAGAAACTCCAAGCCTCATTGAGTCCAACCGGGTCGGAATAGAAATATTAAAACGTGCTAAAGTAAAACATGGAGATTTTCTCTCGGATTCTCTTCAAATCATCTTTGAGGCTACCAACAAGAACTATGTTAATCCCGGGCAATGACTTGTTGCATTACCCCCCTACGAAACTTACAGGTTTGATAGATCATTTAAATGGGACCGCAAAAATAAAAAAGCTATAACTTCGTTACTCCAAGTAATTGCTGGTTTTACTTTTGAAGAAGTATGGGTAAACGAAAACGATAATGGTCATTTATTTTATGTAACTAATAAATCTTATATTCCCGATAATACTTTGCACGTTCCTAATTTACATTTGTTACCACAGACACATCTTAAAAATGTTTTAAGTCACCCAGCGAGTATAAGATTGGTAAAAAATAAAATTGAGAATGGTAAAAGAATTTTTCAAATCGATGCATTAGTAGGTAAAGGCTACCAGCAAATGTGGTTTAATGAAGACACACTGCTTATCAAAATGGAAATACTGAGAGCATCATCGGTCTATGGCGACGGAATGCGAATTTACGAATTCCTTAACTACAAAAAAATTCAAGGCATTGCTTTTCCTTCAATAGTTCATCATACAAATTCCAACAGTGTTTTTGGAGAAGCTATAAATACTTACTACATTAATGAAACTACAGTAGAGACTGAGTCTACAGGTTTGATGCTTAAATGGAACGAATTACCTGCTGCAAAGCAACCGAAAAGAGTTTATAACGAAATCGTAAAGCTCGCTGAAAATATATACATGATTGAAAATATTACCAATTCATCAGGATACACAACTTATAATATTTTGTTTGCAGAATTTGAAAATTTCATTCTTGTAGCAGAAGCACAGCTTAACAATGCCTTTAGCGAAAAAGTCATAAAAAAGATCAAAGAATTTTTACCCGGCAAAGAAATTCGTTACATTGTTCAAACTCACCATCATAATGATCACATCGGCGGAATACGTGGGTATGTTGCCGAAGGCTCAAAAATTGTAACTACGCCCGGTAATGTAGAACTGGTTAAGAGAATAGCAAAGGCGCCTTTTAACTTATCCCCAGACAGATTAGCGAAAGAACCAAGGGAACCGGTATTTGAGATAGTTACAAACAAAAAGCTTTTGATTGAAGACAACATTCAAAGTGCAGTGGTTATTGATATTGGCCCAACACCACACTCTAATGAAATGCTGGTAATTTACTTCCCAAAACAAGGTTTGCTTTTCCAATCCGATATGACAATGTATGGAGGATGGCCACTTAATAGTGAAATAACAAAATTTTTTGTTAGCAAACTTAAGGAGCTTAATTTAACAATAAATACAATTGTCGGATCACACGCTGGAGTAATCAAAGGAAATAACGTAGAAAAACTTTTGAAGGGTGAATTAGCCGATCCATTTTAATAAAAACTTATTCAAATAAACAAGCCCCGGTTTTCGGGGCTTTAGTTAACAATTAAAACACCTCTAGTTTTTATTTTTTAGATAATTTATTGCTTCCGCCAGCGAAGAAGTTTCAACCAATCTTAAACCATTTGGTCCGGCTTTTTCAGCATACTTTTTTACTGTTAAACTTGTTAAAGCGTTTTTAGGCTTAACAGTCACAAAATATTTAATACCGGATTTTGAGAAAGCAGGAAAAACTTCAGAGTTAATGAAATCTTGAATATCTTTCGAAAAGACTCCGTTTGCATCAGAGGAATCAGCAATCCAAGCGCTACCGTTCCAAAATTTAGCGTAGTTCAACCCCTTATCTAAAATTGCAGTTTGAAATTCTTGTAAAGTAACGGAATAGCTTTTCCACTTGTCTACAATTGCCCCAACTTCAGGTAGCCATTTTACTTCAAGTTTTCCGCTGATGTTATAAACTTCTTTTGTTTCCATAACTTCTCCCTTTGTTGTGATTTTGATTTGTTTTTTTGGTAGTAAACTAACGTCATCGCGTTACATCCAAACTATCGGAATTTAAAGCAAGAAGTTTAATTTTAAATATTTAAAATAGAATTGCATGGATTGTAACTTCAAATAAACTGCAATTTTCAGCCGAAGAAAAATCCTCGGCTGAGAAGGTCACTTTTTAGATTAAAACTTTCACAAGTTTCTCAACAACAATATCTAATTCTTCATTAGAAATTACCAGAGGAGGTAATAATCTAAGAACTGTTTTGCCTGCTGGTAAAACAATAATTCCTTCCTTTTGAAACTCAGCTAGAAACGGCCCAACTTTTTCTTTTAATTCTAAGCCAATCATTAATCCTAAATTTCTTACTTCTCTAACTTTTGATAAACCTAAGTCTCTAACTTTCTTTACAAAGTATTCACCTTTTTCTTCAGCTTGCTTTGCTAATTCCATCTCTTCCATAATTCCAATTGTAGTTAAAGCAGCAGCGCAAGCTAAAGGATTGCCACCGTAAGTTGTGCCGTGTCTGCCTACCGGCAAAGTGATTTTATCCGCGCAGAGAACCGCACCAACCGGGAACCCACCTGCAATACCTTTTGCACAAGTAAGTATGTCAGGCTGAACAGTGTAGTGGTCAGTCGCAAACATTTTACCGGTTCTGCAAAAACCAGTCTGGATTTCATCAAAAATTAGGACAATGTTTTTTTCATCACAAAGTGTTCTTACTTTCTGAATGTATTTTTGATCAGCAATATGGATTCCACCTTCTCCTTGGATAAGTTCGAGGATAATTCCGGCAGTGTTTTCAGTAACTGCGGCTTCAAGTTTCTCATAATTATTGTAAGGGACAAAAGAGAACCCGGGAATCAGAGGGGCAAATTCTTCACGGTATTCTTTCTTAAATGTTGCACTTAATGCGCCCATAGTTCTGCCATGAAACCCGCGGACTGTTGAAATGAACTCGGTTTTCTTTGTTGTGTACCGCGCAAATTTAAAAGCAGCTTCAACTGCCTCAGTACCTGAGTTACACAAAAATGCTTTGTTCAAACCTTCCGGCGCTACGTTAACAAGTTTTTCCAAAACCAAAGCTTTTTTGTCATTGTAAATTGCACCGGGACAAATAATTAATTTTTCTGCTTGATCTTTTAATGCCTGCGCAAGCTTTTCATTTCCATGGCCAATATTGGCTACGCCAATACCAGCCGCACAATCAATATACTCATTTCCATTATCGTCCCAAAGTTTAGCACCTTTTCCTTTTACTAATGTTAAATCTCTTTTCGGGTACACATCAAATTCATACTGTTGTTGTAATTCTTTGTAATTTGTCATCGTATTATTGTTCCTCCACCGTTTAATGCATGATTTAAAGGATTATCAACTCTACCGTCGGCAATAATAACATTAGTTTCGCCATGCTCAAACAATTTTCGCAAAGCTAAAATTTTTCTTTTCATTCTACCGTCTACCTGTGCCTCTCTCTGTTCAAGTTCAGATTTAGTCATTTCTTTCACAACAGAATCGGGATTGTCTTTGTCTTCAAGAAAACCCGGTGCTTCTATAAATTGTATTATTTTCTCTGCTTGAAATTCTTTTTGAAGAACTGCGACTATGTCATCATTTTCAGAATTAATTGCATATCCGTTTTCATCAATAATCGGAACAGTCAACACAGGTATATAATCGTTTTCCAAAAGTAAATTTAGTAAATCAGAATTGATTGACCTCGGCTTTCCTGAAAAATCACGAACAATTTTTAATTTTCCATCTTCCCTAACTCTAATTCCTTTATTTCTTTCGCCCTGAACTACTCTCCCATCAATACCTGTAAGCCCAACTGCATTAATGCCATTTTGCTGACAAAGTTCTACAACTCTTTTATTTTTACAACCCGAATATGCCATCATCATAACATCAATCGCATCTTCATCAGTGAAAACTGAAGCGTAACCTTTAACTGATGTAATCACTTTTTTCTCTTTGCCTAATTCTTCAGCAAGCTTATCACGAAAGGCATTTGCTCCGTGAACAATAATATATTTTTCATTTAGCTCTGCTAAATTTTTTATAATTCCTTGGATATTAATTTTTTCGCCGCCGCCAATTTTGATTATATACATTAAAATACTCCTGTAAAATTGTTTTCAATTTTTCCCCATCCGTTTTCATTTTTGAATGGATCAGAACAAATTATAGTTTTGCCGTTTTCATTTTTGTAGTGCATTGTGAAATAATCCGGGTCCTCCGAAAAATTTGAAGAAACTACAGCATCATTTTTATGAGCAATAATTATATTCATGGCACGCAAATATTTTGTTCGTTTTTTAATCTGCACTACTCCCTTTGCCAACATTGCTTTTGCATTACCCTTATCGAATTTTTTAATAAAGTTGAAAATTTTCTCAGCACCTATTCTGCCTTCTTCTTTTATGCGGACTCCTCTTAACTCACCATTGAAAATGTAAATGTACTTATCATCATAAAACGGCATGTTGTTTTCGACTATAATATCCTTATCTTGAAAAGCACTGCGGGCATGAGCGATCAAACGTTTTGTGTTTGCGAATTTATTAAAATCATCTTCCCAGATTGGGCTGATGTTTTTGTAATGCTGCCATTCACCGTTTACTAAATAAGCACAGCCCCAGCCATGGCCCTGGTACTCTTTGCTGTTTTTCGAAATCTCGGCAAATTTTTCAAGGTAATGTTTTGTTTCGAATTCTTTTTTTGAGCGTATATAAAGTAATCTGCACATATTTCTTTTCCAGTCATGCTGAACTCATTTCAGCATCTTTTTTAGTGAGATTCCGAAACAAGTTCGGAATGACAATACATAAATTTGTCATTTCGAAGGAGTCGCTTTTGACGACTGAGAAATCTTTGGTTTGAGATTTCTCACCCAACAAAGTTGGGATTCGAAATGACAGTTTTTTTTAAATTGGATGAAGACCCGGGAACTCGAGTCCTGTTCTTTCTTCAAAGCCATGCATGATATTAAAAGCTTGCAAAGCTTGTCCCGCAGCACCTTTCATCAAGTTATCAATAGATGAAATTACAACCAGCCTGTTTGAGAATTCATCTTTCTTAAAACCAATGTCACAATAGTTTGTAGCGATCAATAATTTAGGTTCGGGATAACGGTAGTTTCCTTCACGCTCCTTTACGATTCTGATGAACGGTTCATTGCCGTATTCTTTACGGTAAACTTTCCAGATATCTTTTTCTTCGAGATTATCATTTAGAAAAACATGAATTGTCGCAAGCACTCCGCGAATCATATCAATCGAAGTGGCAGATAAATTCACATTCAACTCTTCACCAAAGTTAAGCTCTTGCAATATCTCCGCCGTGTGCCTGTGTCCCGTTGGTTGATACGAACGCACAGCACCGCTTCTTTCCGGGTGATGCGATGCATCAGAAGATTTATTGCCCCCTTCACTCGATCCAACTTTAACTTCTATTGTAATATTCTTTGGATCGATTAAATTGTTTTTAACTAATGGGTATAATCCTAAAATTGAAGCTGTTGCATTACAACCTGCGCTGGAAATAAAATTCGCGGTTTTCATTTCTTCACGATGAAGTTCGGGAATTCCGTAAATAAAATCCTTCATCAACTCAACATTTGTATGTTCACTTTTATACCACTTTTGATAAAGAGCAGGATCGTTTAATCTGAAATCTGCACTTAAATCAATAATCTTCGGAGCCAATTTTTTCAACTCATTTATTTTTTTCATTCCGCTGCCATGCGGCAAACAGAGAAAAAGTAAATCACATTTCTCAAGTTCATTAATAGAAGAAAATTTTAGTTCAGTGTTTTTACGCAAGTTTGGATGAGCTTTGTAAACAAACTTTCCAACCCAGCTTTCGGAAGTTACTTGTTTAATTTCAGCGTAAGGATGAAACAATAAAAGTCTGATCAATTCTCCGCCGGTATATCCTGATGCACCAACAATTGTTACTTTTACTTTATCCATTATTTTCCTCCGCAGCATTAATTACATAGTTTGCAATTTCTTCAGGAATGTTTACGCCTGTTGTATCGATACTGTTTTTGAATTCCATTGTGTAGTTAACTTCGTTTACAAGCAAACCATTGTCTGTTTCAAAAAGATCACATGCAACAACTCCACCACCAACTGCTTTTGCTGCAGCGACAGAGATATCATTTATTTCCTGAGTAACTTCACAGTTGTATGCTTTTGCACCGCGTGCAGTATTGGTTATCCAGTGTTCCGACTCACGGTAAATAGCGGCAATACATCTGTCGCCAACAACAAAGCTGCGAATATCTCTTCCTCTTTTCTCAACATATTTTTGAATATAAAAAATCGAGTGGTGGTAAGTACCTAAAATTGTTTTGTGTTCAAGTATTGATTCCGCAGCATCACGGTCATTGATTTTCGAAAGCAATCTGCCCCAAGAACCGACTGCTGGCTTGAGTACAACGGGATAGCCCATTTCCTCTATTGCTTCAACCGCAGAATCTTCAGTGAATGCAACCCGCACTTCCGGCTGGGGCACATTGTTTTCTTCAAGAGCAACTGATGTCAAAAGTTTATCACCACAGATAGTTGCAATCTTTGTATTGTTAATGCATGTAATTCCCATGCTTTCAAAAAGTCTAATGGAGTGATATGCACGGGAGTGATTTATACACCTTTCTACGATTGCATCGTACTTATGTTTATCCTTGTCCTTTCCCAAATTAAACTTGAGCTTTCGGTCGTCAATTAATTCAAGATCAACCCCAGACTTCTTTTTGAACTCTTGGATCAAAAGTTTTTCATCTTTTCTAATTAACGAATGTAACATACCTATTCTCATTTTGTACCTCTGGTTTTTATTTAAGTTGGGAAAAAAATTAAACAAAGACAGAGTGATTAAATCACTTAGTCTTCTTATAGAAATGTTTAGAGTGCTTTATGCTATCAACAATAAGTGGGATTTCAGAAAGTTCAACTGTTCTTCCGCGTTGACCTATCTTTTTTACTTCTTCTAAAATTTGTAATTCTTCTTCAGGTAGTAAATCGGTAATGTCTAAAATCTTGAGCGCAAATTTTATTGATGCAATACCCGACATGTGGTCAAGCGAGAATTTTCTTTCTCTATTTACAAGCTCAGGATTCAAGCTTTCGTAGTGCATCGGATTTTTTGCGGCAGCGTGCGTGTGAACACCTGCGCAATGGGTAAAAGCATTTTCACCAATGATTGGGTAGTTTTGGGAAACCGGAATTCCCGAGTGCTTGCTAACTAATTTATAAAGTTCTGGAAGTTTTGCTAAATCAAATTTCTCAACGCCAAAATTTGTTGTTAGTACAACAAGCAGTTCCGCAAGGTCAACAATACCGGCACGCTCACCAATTCCGAGAACAGTCGCGTCGATAATATCAGCACCTGCCCGGTATCCATCAAGTGCATTTGCCAAAGCCAAACCTTTATCGTTGTGACAGTGGACAGCAATTTTAGGTTCACAGCCGTTTTCTTTTAATGCTGCTCTTAAGTTAATAACGTAATCGTAGAAATTGTTCTTTGTACCCGGAACCATAAAGCCTGTAGTATCGGCAATACTGATAACATCCGCACCAGCTTTAACTGCTCCGGTTGCTGCTTTCACAACATTTTCAAAACTTGAACGAACTGTATCTTCCGGTGTGTATCTAATAATTAGATTGGGTTTTTCTTTTTTTGCAAATTGAATTACATCGGAGATTTGTTCAATTGCTTGATTCAAATCTTTTTTGAAAACTCCGTTAAGTCTTTCGTCCGAGACACAATAAAATATTCCGAGGAAGTCTACTCCGCATTCAAGCGCAGCTTCAACATCTTTTTTAACAGAACGTGAATGCGCACCAATTGTAGAATTGAATCCTTTGTTGGCAATAGTTTTTACAGCATCATAAATCTCTGCTGTAACAATCGGGTGACCGGATTCAATAATGTCCACTCCGATTTGATCCAACAAATTTGCAATCGCAAGTTTGATGTGATTATCGAAGTAAACTCCGGGAGTCTGCTCACCTTCTCTTAATGTTGCGTCAAGAACTTGAATCAATTTATTGACCCCAGTCTTCTTCTTCTTGTGGAGCTTCTTCAACTTTCGGCGGATCAGTACTTACAACTTCTAATTCAGTTCCACATTCAGAGCATTCAAGTAACTCACCTTGGACAGTATCTTCAGCAAATTCTATTTCTGCTCCGCAAACTGGACATTCAGCTTTCATTGCGTTTCCTTTAGTTTAAATTTCTGCGAAATTATCAAAAAAAAATCACGCATGCAAATTTTAATTTTTCTTTTCGCATGATCTTTTTGTTAAAAAATCAGATTTACTTAAAAAAATCTTTTAAAAATTAAATCTATTTTGAAATAAGATGTTTTATATTATTTCTTTTCCACTTAATTTACATGAACGTTTTTTTTAAATTTTGTGTTAATAAAAGTATACTTAAGAGCGGAGAAAATGGAATCAGAATCACTAAAGAAGTATAAAAAAGAATTGTTTGATCACTTTGGTTATAACTATGGTTTTGCAGCAGATTTACTCGAAAAATATTTTGAAGACAAAAACTCAGTTTCTGACTATTGGAGAAATTATTTCGATCAACTCACCTCAGGAAGCAACGGTCAAAAAAAGGAAACAGAAGGCAAATCAAGATCGGTAAATATCCAAACAACCCCAAAACAAGTTGCTGATACTTACCAAATATCAGATCAGGACGAACCGAAAATAATTTCCGGCGTTGGCGCTAGAATTATTGAAAACATGGATAACAGCCTTACGATTCCAACTGCAACATCTCTGCGTGCTGTGTCCGTAAAACTACTCGAAGAGAATCGAAAAATCATTAATCAATATTTGAAAAGATACAATGGCGGTGGGAAGGTTTCTTTCACTCATCTTGTCGCTTTTGCGATAATTCAGGCGATAAGAAAATTCCCGCAAATGAATTATTCTTTTGGCTATGTAGACGGCAAGCCTAATTTGATTCAGAAACCATATATCAATTTTGGAATCGCAGTTGATTTAACGCGTAAAGACGGTTCAAGAAATTTAATGGTGCCAAACATTAAAAAAGCCGGCAAGATGAATTTTTATGAATTTTTCAGTGCTTACAACGGGTTGATAAACCGTGCGCGTCAAGGTAAAATAGAGCCGGATGATTTTCTTGGGACAACCATTTCGTTAACTAATCCCGGAGGAATTGGAACCGTCTCCTCTACTCCCCGCTTGATGAACGGACAAGGCTGTATTATTGCTACCGGCGCTATTGAGTACCCCGCTGAATTTAAAGCAATGAATCAAACTGCCCTTGCCTCTTTGGGAATCGGCAAAGTAATGAATGTTACGAGCACTTACGATCACCGAATAATTCAAGGCGCTGAGTCAGGTGAATTTTTAAGATACATTGACAGCTTACTTTTGGGAGAAGAAGATTTTTACGATAAGATTTTTGAAGATTTGAAAATCCCGCAAAGGCCAGTTGATTGGAACGTTGATACCAGTAACAAAAGTACAAGTTTAGGTTTCAGCAGCCGCGAAGATATTGAAAAGCAAGCGATCATTTTGCAACTGATTAATATGTATCGTGTGCGCGGACATTTGATCGCAAACTTAAACCCACTCTCAACGGAGGCACAGTACCACGAAGAATTGGATCCGGCTACTTACGGATTTACAATTTGGGATTACGACAGAGAATTTTTAACGGGCACACTTGCAGGAACAAAAACCGCGACACTTAGAGAAATACTCGAAATACTTCATCAAACATATTGTGAAAAAATTGGTGTTGAATACATGCACATTCAGAATCCGGAAGAGAAAGCATGGATTCAGCAAATGATGGAACCGGTTCGCAATGCGCCGCCATTTTCTGTTGAGTGGAAAAGAAGAATAATGGAAAAGCTTATTATAGCCGAAGGCTTTGAACATTTCCTTCACACACGTTTTATAGGCCACAAAAGATTTTCACTCGAAGGCTCCGAAACATTGATTCCGGTGCTTGATCATATTTTGTGTCAGGCTACAGGTGAAGGCGTACAGGAAGTATTTCTCGGCATGGCACACCGCGGAAGAATAAACGTGCTAACAAACATCATTGGTAAACCATACGATATTTTGTTTTCTGAATTTGAAGAGATTGCCGATGTTGAATCCCGCCAAGGCTCGGGTGATGTAAAATATCACTTGGGTGCAACCGGTAAATACAAAACAATGGATGAAAGGGAAATTAAAGTTTCCGTTGCATCGAACCCAAGTCACCTTGAGTGGGTAAACCCTGTTGTTGAAGGAATTGTGAGAGCAAAGCAAACAAGAATAAGTGATACAGAAAGGGATAAAGTTATTCCGATATTAATTCACGGTGATGCTGCTTTTGCCGGACAAGGTGTTGTTGCTGAGACATTAAACCTATCGCAATTAAAAGGCTATAGAACCGGCGGTACAATTCATATAATTATAAATAATCAAATCGGATTTACAACGGGACCCGAAGACGCACGTTCGTCACCTTATGCCACGGATGTAGCTAAAATGGTACAAGCTCCTATTATTCACGTTAATGGTGATGACCCCGAGGCATCTGTTTGGGCTTCACAGGTTGCACTTTCTTATCGTCAAAAATTCAATAAAGATATTGTTATTGATCTGTTCGGTTACAGAAGACACGGACATAACGAAGGCGATGATCCGGCTTATACACAACCTGTGATGTATAAAAAAATCAAAACACATAAATCCGTTAAACAGATTTACCAAGAAAGAGTGATTAAAGAAAATATTTTTACCGAGAGTGAAATCAAAAAACTTGATAATGAAATTTACTCTACTTTGGACGAACAGCTTAAGAAAGCTAAAAAAGTAACTAAGAAGTTTTACCCGGATCGTCCATACGCAATTGCCAAAGAAGAAATTGAGAAGTATCAACCCAAGTCGACAACAAGTGTTGAAATTGAAACTCTTAGAAAAATTGTAAAAGGATTAACGAAGTTCCCTGATGATTTCCACTTAAACCCGAAACTAAAAAAGTATATTGAAAAACGAAAAGAGCTGTTAACCGGAAGTGCCCACATTGATTGGGCTTTCGGCGAAGCACTTGCTTACGGCTCACTGCTGCTAGAGGGTATCCCGGTACGTTTGAGCGGACAGGACAGCGCTCGTGGTACATTCAGTCAAAGACATTTGGTTTTAAATGATATGGAAGACGGGAGAGATTATATTCTTCATAACAATATTGAAGAAAACCAGGCAAGGATTGAACCTCTCGATAGCCTTCTTTCTGAAGCCGCGGTTATGGGATTTGAGTTCGGTTACAGTGCTGCAGACCCGCTTGCATTAGTTTTATGGGAAGCTCAGTTTGGTGATTTTGTTAACGGTGCACAAGTTATAATCGATAACTTTATTGTTGCTTCAAAAGCAAAGTGGGATTTACCAAACAATATTGTTCTGCTTTTACCTCACGGACAAGAAGGACAAGGTCCTGAACACAGCAGCGCAAGGCTCGAACGCTTTTTAACTCTTTGTGCTGAAAATAATATTTATGTTTGCAACCCAACTACGCCTGCGCAGTACTTCCACCTGCTTAGAAGACAGGTTTGGAATAGAGATGAATTGCCTTTAATTGTTATGACTCCCAAAAGTCTATTACGATTGCCCGATGCACGGTCGGAAATAAAAGAATTTACTGAAGGTGGATTTAAAGAAATAATCAACGACAATATTGAGAATAAAGATGAAGTAACTAATGTAGTTTTTACTAGTGGTAAAGTTTACTATGATTTAGCAAAATATAAAAACTCGAATAAAATTAATAATTCTGCAATAGTTAGAATTGAGCAGTACTATCCACTGAAAAAAGATGTTATTAACGAAGTAATTGCTTCATACAAAAATGTTAAGTCTGTTAAGTGGGTTCAGGAAGAGCCCCAAAATATGGGTGCATGGAATTTCATCTTTATGAATCTCCGAAATTCACTTCCTTCAAATCTTGAACTGCAATATGTCGGAAGAAAAGAAATGTCGTCCCCTGCTTCAGGCACAAACAAGGAACATCAACGTACTCAGGAAGATTTAGTCAAAAAAGCTTTTGAATAAATTCATGTTCTCTTAAAAATTTAGAAACCGGAATGAAGGGATAAATATTTATCCCTTCATTTCCTTGGTTGAGTAATCTGCTTTGGCATATTTTGCCTAAAATTTATAATATCCTCGTAAACACTCCTTAATTAATGCA
>JANQIV010000140.1 GCA_028282005.1 Melioribacteraceae bacterium
TAATTCGGAAAAAATGGACAATCAAGAAACTACTGAAAATGTTAAGACTGAAGCAAAACCACAACAGCAACAAAAAAAGAGAAACTACAGAAGAAGATATTATAATAGACCTAGAAAAAAGACTGATCCCAATAAATTATCTTTTAAGAAAGTATCAATTGTAATTCCTCTATTGAATGAAGAAGAGTCGCTAAGGCCGCTTTATCACGAAATCAAAAAAGCTGTAACTTCAATTAGTATTGATTATGAAATTATTTTTGTTGATGACGGAAGTAAAGACAAATCACTTCAAAATATAATTCAGCTAAATAAAGAAGATAAAAAAGTAAAGTACGTAAGCTTCAGAAAGAATTATGGGAAAGCCGCTGCATTGCAAGTGGGCTTCAAAAATGTGACCGGCGATGTTGTTGTTACAATGGATGCTGATTTGCAAGATGATCCGGCTGAAATTCCAAATTTACTTAAAAAACTTGGCGAAGGATTCGACCTGGTTTCAGGGTGGAAGAAAAAAAGAAAAGATCCGTTCATTAAAAAACACTCTTCAAAGTTTTTTAATTACGTTACAAAAGTAATGACGGGAATTAAAATTCATGATTTCAATTGCGGACTAAAAGCATACAAAGCGGAAGTAGTACAAAATATCTCTTTATATGGTGAGCTGCACAGATATATTCCTGTACTTGCTGACTGGAAAGGTTTTACTGTTTCAGAAATTCCGGTAAAGCACCACCCAAGAAGATATGGCAAAACCAAATATGGCATTTCAAGATTTTTCAAAGGATTTATCGATTTAATTACTGTGCTTTTTACAACCCGTTATGTAAAAAGGCCAATGCATTTGTTTGGCTTTCTTGGTGCAATCTCATTCATTGCCGGTGTGTTTGTAAATGCATATTTAACTTTTGAAAAACTGTTCATGGGGAAATTTATTGGCAACCGCCCGTTATTATTTTTGGGGATTTTGCTGATAATTGTCGGTATTCAATTTTTCTCTATCGGTTTGATTGCAGAATTAATTGCTCACCAAAATAGAGACGATGCCGAATACTTAATAAAAGACAAAAAGTAACCAGCCCAAATTACTTTCAAAACTATGATAGAATTTAAAGATATAAAATTTGACTGCAGGTATTTTAGAGGCGACATTCCGTGCAAGCCTCATAAAAATCACAAGGTTCACTGCATTAATGAAAATGGAACTGATTGTAAGTATTATGAAAAGATTGAAAAAAGAATTCTAATTATAAAACTTGGTGCAACCGGTGATGTTATCCGCACTACTCCTTTGGTAACAAGAGTAAAAGAAGAATACCCACATTCTAAAATTTACTGGCTTACTTTAACTCCGGATGTTATTCCGGATTTTGTTGATGAAGTATTAAATCCTGAAGCAGACAAAATAATTTATTTACAATCACTTCATTTTGATTTAGCAATAAATCTAGATAAAGACAAAGAAGCTTGCGGATTGATGAATTCAATTACTGCAGATGTTAAAAAAGGATTTATCTTAAAAAATGGAGTCCCTTACCCTGCAGATGAAAATGCAAAACACAAATTCTTTACAGGCATTTTTGATTCAGTAAGTCAATTAAATACAAAAAATTACCTCGAAGAAATATTTGAAATATGTGGGTACAAATACAAAGGCGAAAAATATATTCTCTCAGCATTTAAAGAGTTTGAACATCAGTGGAGTTTAAACAAATCTAAAAAGGTTATTGGTTTGAATACAGGCTGCGGAGGACGATGGACATCAAGGCTTTGGCCAAATAAAAACTGGGTCGATTTAATCCGTATGCTGCGTAGTGAAGGTTACGAAGTACTATTGCTTGGCGGTAAACTTGAGCACGACAGAAACAAAGATTTATCCGACATTACTGGTGCAACTTATTTAGGGCATTTGCCGCTCAAGCAGTTTATCAATCTTGTTGATCAATGCTCTCTTGTAGTTACCGGAGTAACTATGGCAATGCATGTTGCAATCGGACTTGAAAAGAAACTAGTTTTATTCAATAATATTTTCAATAAAAATGAGTTTGAGTTATTCGGTTTGGGTGAAATAATTGAGCCTTCTAAAGAATGCAAATGTTTTTACAGTGCAAAGTGCACAAACGAAGAATATGTTTGCATGAATTACATCGAAACCGGAAGAGTATTTGACACTATTCAAAAGCTTCTCGCATAATGAAGATTACAATTTTATCAACTACTTATCCGTTGAGGGGCGGCATTGCTCACTTTAACGGCTTGCTTTATAACGAGTTGATAAAAAACCATGATGTTAATGTAATTACTTTTAAAAGGCAGTATCCTGAGTTTTTATTCCCCGGCAAATCTCAAGTTGAATCGGAAGACACAGTTGAAAAAATTCCAAGTGACGTAATTGTTGATTCAGTCAATCCAATGAACTGGTATTCTGTAGGGAAGAAAATTCAAAAAGACGAACCGGATTTGATAATCTACAAATATTGGATGCCATTCTTCGCACCGTGTTTTGGACTAATTAATCGTATCGTCAGAAATAATAAAAAAACTAAGTCTCTTGTAATTTGCGATAATGTAATCCCTCATGAAAAAAGGCCTGGAGACATTTCGCTTACCAAGTATTTTTTCAACACTGTAGATTATTTCGTGTTAATGTCTGAGTCAGTAAAAAAAGATTTGCTGACTATAAAACCTTCTGCTAAACATAAATTGCTTTTTCACCCGGTTTATTCAAACTTCGGTGAAAAGGTTGATAAAGAAGAAGTGAAGAAGAAATTAAATATCAGCAAATCAAAAAATATTTTGTTCTTCGGATTCATCAGAAAATATAAAGGATTGGATATATTAATAGAAGCAGCAGCCATTCTTAAAAACAAAATGGATATTGGGATAATAGTTGCAGGCGAATTTTATGATGATGAGCAAAAGTATAAAGATTTAATAAAAGAAAAGAACGTTGAAAATCAGTTATATTTATTTACAGATTTTATCCCGACCAATGAAGTTAAGTATTATTTTTCTGCGGCAGATGTTGTTGTTTTGCCTTATAAGGATGCAACACAAAGCGGAATAGTACAAATAGCTAACAACTTTGAAAAACCAATTATCGCAACAGACGTTGGCGGATTGGGGGAAGTAATTAAAGAAGGTAAAACCGGCTATCTTGTTGAAAGTGATAATCCGCAGAAATTAGCTGATGCAATCATAAAATTTTATGACGAAAACAACGAACAAGAATTTGTTGAAAATGTAAAAAAAGAATTAGATAAGTTTTCCTGGCAGAAATTTACTGACGCTTTAATAGAGCTAACAAAGAAATAAAAAATTACCCGGAAATAAAAATGGCAAAAACGAAAAAGAAAAAAACTGCAAAAGAACAAAAGCCAACTTTTTTAAGTGAGTTTTCAATCGATAAATTTATTCCGCAAAAATATCAAACAGCTGCACTTATCGGAATAATTCTAGTAATTTTTTTGATATTCTTCGCACCAATGTATTTTGGTGGAAAAACATTTGAATCCGGTGATATCATTACGTCACAAAGTTCTACTAATTATGTTAATAAAGACCGTGAAGGCTACTCACTTTGGTTCCCTCATATTTTTTGCGGTATGCCTGCACACCCTATAGCACTTGAGTTTCCATGGTTCAACTTTATTCCGGGTGCCGTAACACTTGTCAGAAACGCATTCATTTCAATCTTCTCTGTTGAATACGCACAGTGGACAGTTTACTTAATTTTGATGTGTATTAATTCGTTTTTATTTGTTAGATATCTTACAAAAGATAATCTCATCGGGCTCTTTGCCGGATTATCAACATCATTTTGTACCGGATTAATTTTCTTTATATTCGTTGGCCACATTACCAAACTAGTTTCACTCAGTTTCTTTCCGCTGCTACTACTATATTTGTTGAAATTCAAATCTGAAAAAGGATTGATGAATTTTATTATTCTTACAATAACTGTTTTATTTACACTGCAAGGTTTTCACGTGCAGGTAATTTTCTACAGCTATTTTTTCATCGGAATTTATTTTCTTTTCAATCTTATTGTTGAAGCCGCATCAAAAAATTCTGAAGGGCTAAAAAGTAATTTTAAACTTATCGGCACATTCACCGTAGCTGCATTAATTGCAATCTTAATTCAATCAACAAACCTTACGCAATTATTCGAATATTCACAATATTCAACTAGAGGAACGGAAAGCATAATTGAATTGGAGGCTGAATCAAAAGGACAGCTGACAAGCTCATCTTCTGATTTTTACCAGTACGCAACAAATTGGTCTTTTTCTCCCGAAGAAATTATGACGTTTATTATTCCTTCATACTACGGATTCGGGAATTCAACTTATGAGGGACCTTTAACTCAAGGCAGGCCAGTTGAAGTAAACACTTATTTTGGGCAAATGCCTTTTGTTGATGTCGCAATGTATATGGGAGTTGTCGTATTTTTCTTGGGATTACTTTCATTTTATTTAAATAGAAAAAATAGGTTTGTACAGTTTCTTGGTATAATAGTAATAATTGGATTGCTAATTTCATTTGGAAGAAACTTACCCATACTATACGATCTAATGTTTTATTACTTCCCGTTTTTTGATAAGTTCAGAGTTCCTTCGATGATCTTAATTTTGCTACAGTTCAGTTTCCCTATTCTTGCAGGCTTTGCTCTTTATAAAATAGTTAGTGAAAAAGAAAAACTTGAAGAGAACTCAAAAAAAATAATTACATATGCTGCGTATACTTTTTCGGGATTGTTTGTAATTTTTCTATTGTTAAATAGTGCAATTACTGATTGGTTTATAGGCAGGGTTGATGCATATGCTATTACAAAAGGACAGGGACAAGCTCAGCAATTCAAAGCTTTAGCACCATATATGGCAGACATGTTTACATCAGATGGCCTGGTTGCATTTGCTTTACTTGCGCTTACTTTTTGGTTTATTCAATCTTACATTAATGGAAAAATGAGTAAAGACTTTTTATTAGTAGCATTAATTGTTTTTACACTTTTTGATCTCTCAAGAATAAGTTCACGTGGAGCAAAATATTCTGAAGGCCAAAATGTTGACAATCTTTTTGCTAAGCCGGATTATATTAGCATGATTGAAAAGCAAAATGATAAAGAACCATATAGAATGCTTAACTTAAAACAAGACGGCTCAGTTGGTTCATTTAGGCGAAACTCAAATTTTAATGCATATTTTCTTCAAGAAGATTTTTACGGTTATTCGGCGGTTAAACCGAGAACATATCAGGACTACATTGATGTTGTTGGTATTGTAAACAATACAATGTGGAGTATGCTTAATGTTAAGTATCTTATTTACGATCGCAACATTGAGTCAGAAGGCTTAGCATTGGTCGATTCAAATGAGGCAACCAACACATTTCTATATAAAAATCTAAACGCTATGCCGAGAGGATATTTCGTTGATAAAGTAGAACAAGCGAAGAGTATTGATGTACTAAACATGGTGAAAGCAGAAACAATAAATCCTAAAGAAATTGCTTTTGTGAATGAAGATATTGGAGCAGTTGACATTCCGGATTCAACTGCAAACGTTGAGCTCATAAGTTATAAAGAAGCATCGTCCGAGTATAAAGTAAATGCATCAGGCAATAACTTTTTCTTTTTCGGAAACACATATGTACCAACTGGTTGGAAAGCTTTTATTAACGGGAACGAAACTAAGATTTACAAAACAAATCATGGCTTCATGGGGATTTTAATTCCGGCAGGACAACATCAAATAAAATTTCTTTATTCTCCTAATAGCTTTTTTATAACAAAATATGTTTCTTTAATTCTTAGCATACTTTTAGTGATAGGATTATTTTATTCGTTAGTAATACGAAAAAATAAAGCAGCATTGGAAACAAATTAAGTTACGTTTGGAAAACGAAAATAAAGTAAATACCAAAATTGATTTTAAGTCCGAGGCATTTAAGAAATATTTTGCAAACACATCATGGCTCCTCGGTGAAAAAATTGTCAGAATAATTGCCACATTTTTTGTTGGAATCCTTCTTGTAAGATATCTTGGTCCAGAACGGTTTGGAATTTTCAGTTACTCTTTTAGTTTCATCGCAATCTTCTCTTCAATTGCGATTTTGGGAATTGAGAAAATTGTAGTAAAAGAAATCGTTAATAATCCCGATGAAAGAGATTCAATTTTAGGCACAGCCTTTTTCTTTAGGGTTATGGGTACGATTCTTTCTTTCCTATTAATTTTCATTAGCATTCTTCTAACTGGCGATAGTGGTGTAACTTTGTTTCTAATTATAGCAATGAGTTTAGTAATTGCTTTTCGTTCGTTCCAAGTAATTGATTACTACTTCCAGGCAAAGGTAATCGCAAGATATTCTGTTTACTCACAACTAATTTCATTGATAATAGGCTCTGCCATTAAGCTTGTTCTTATTATTATAAGTGCTCCACTTTTATATTTTGGAATAGCAGTTTCTTTTGAAATTCTGATTATGGCTTTAGTGCTGATTAGAAATTACAAGCTGCAAGGTTTAAAATTATTTGATTGGAATTTTAATTCCGAAATCGCAAAAAATATTTTTAGTGAATCTTGGCCTTTAATTTTTTCCGGGATAGCAATTACTATTTACATGAAGGTAGATCAGATAATGCTCAAGCAAATGCTGAACGAAATCGAAGTAGGTTACTATGCAGCAGCGGTTCAGCTTTGTGAATCTTGGTACTTTTTGCCGATGGTAATTTCCAGTTCATTGTTTCCGGCAATCTTAAAAGCAAAACAAACCAGTGAAAATCTTTATACCAGCAGCATGCAAAAGCTTATAGATTTATTAGCATGGATACCATTCGCAATGGCAATCCCGGTAATGATATTTTCCGATTTAATTGTTGAGTTGCTTTACGGAAATGAGTTTATGTCATCATCGGCAGTATTAACGATTTATATTTGGGCAAGTATTGCGGCATTTTTGAATGTTGCAACCGGGCAATATCTTGTTGCAGAAAAGCTTACACGGATAACCCTAATTAGAAATTTGATTGGCTTAGTTTTGAACATTATTCTCAATCTTATTTTCATTCCAAAATACGGAATAATTGGTTCTGCCTATGCTACTTTGATTTCCTATTTTACCGCCGCACTTTCTGTAGGATTTTTTAGAAACTCAAGAATACTCTTTTGGATGATGATTAAATCATTATTCTTTATCACACTTTACCATCATTTAGTTAGTTACTTAAAAAGAAGATAATCCCGGTGAAAGCCTTATTCTCAGCAGAGAAAATCAATAATTCATATATTACTATTCGAAATTATCTTGCTAAGGAATTAAAATGAAAATCAGCTTTATTACAACTGTTGATCATAATGTTGGTGATGACTTTGTACGTGAAGGAATAAAATATTTAGTTAAGAAGGCTTTGGAAGGGACTGAAATTGAATTTCAAAATATTCATAAACATTCACCAATTACTGTAAGAAACGGATTCGAATGGTTTAAGAATGTAAAGTTTTCCAAATTTACATTTCCATCCCAAAAACTTGACAAGTTGCTTCCTGTAAAATTAACAGGGGATAAAATTCTCGATGCCGATTTAGTTATTCAAAGCGGTGCACCTGTTTATTGGTGTCACAAAGAAATCGGAAGTTATTGTTCACAAAATGAATGGTATGATACTTTAATAGAACGAAGAATACCTTTAAAGCAAAATCCACTTTTGTTTAACATTGGTGCCGGAGCTTGTCAGCATTACTATTCGGATGGAACAGAGTTTAATGACTGCACTCAAGATTTAGAGTATATAACGGAGTTTTATAATTTATCAAAATTGACTACGGTTAGGGATAAACTTGCAAGAAAAGTTTTAGGCTCAATTGGATTAGAAGTTAATACTCTACCATGCCCTTCTATTTTTGCAATTAACGAATACAATCTGCAAAAGCAACCCGGCAAATATATCATTTTTAATTATATGGAATTAGCAGGCCATTATGCTTTCAGTAAAGATATCGATAAAGATCGATGGTTTACCGAAATGTCGAAAACATATCATGAGATAAAAAAGAAAGAAGAAATTTTATTTGTTTGCCACAATAAAGCAGAAGTTGAAAACGCTAAGAGAATTGATCCCGACGCGAATATATTTTTCTCAAAAGATTATTTAGAGTACATGAAAATATACAGCCAGGCAAAGTTTGGAGTAATGAACAGAGTACACGGAGCCTTTTTAATTGCGAGCTACGGAACACCTTCAGTGATTATCGGGAATGACAGCAGGGCAAGAATGGCAGAAGAAATTGGGCTTGAAAGTTTTTATGTAAATGATGTTTCATCCGAAATTTTGATTGAGAAATATAATTCCTGGATGGAAAAATTAGATACTTACAAACAAATCTTTGCGAGCATTAAACAGCAAGCAGAAGAAAAATATGTTCAGCTTCTTTCGGAAGCTTTATAAAAAATGAGTTACGGAATAAAAAAATTAGTTCTCCTTTTCGTAAGTTTTGCAAAGTACATCTTCTATTCATTAATCAACTTCTCAATTCCAACGCAAAAACCAAAAACCAATGATAACTCAATTTTACTAATAAAAGTTGATGAAATAGGTGATTACATTTTATTCAGAAATTTTCTCGAGTCACTCCGAAATTCAAAAAAGTATAAAAATAAAAAAATCACACTACTTGGAAACAAAGCGTGGAAGTCAATTTTTGAAAAATTGGATTCGACATTTGTTGACGAATCTATTTGGCTGGATAAAAATCAATTCAGTAAAAGCATAGACTACAGAAAAAAGTTTTTAGAAAATATTGGGAAAACCTATCACGGAGAAGCTGTTAACTGTTCTTTCTCAAGAAATTTTTTTTTAGATGACAACATTATGTCAAAAGTAAATGCAAAAAATAAAATTGGGTTTGAAACTGACTTAGCCACTGCTTTTAACTGGCAAAGAAGAATCAGCAATAATTATTATGATTCGCTCATAAAGACTGACTACAATCATAGATTCGATTTTTATAAAAACAAATTACTTTTCGAGTATTTAACCGGGGAGCAGGTTGATCTTCAAAAGCCGGCAATTGAAATCATCCCTCAAAAAAACCCTTTTATTGAATACCAACCATATGTTGCTTTTTATATTGGTGCAAAACAAAGTTACAGGAGATGGAACGTTGAATATTTTTCTGAGTTAGCAAATTTTATTATTGATAAATACAATTATAATTTATTGTTATTAGGGGCTTCAGCGGATAAAATTCACGCTCAAAATTTTTTGAAAATTAACAACTCAGAAAAAGTAAAAAACTTTACCGAAAAGACTAGTTTACTTGAAATCATAAAAATTCTTCATGATGCCGAATTATTCGTTTCGAATGATTCAGGATTAGCACACATTTCAATGGCGGTTCAAAGCAAAACAATTGTGTTGTCAAACGGTTCACGCTATGGAAGATTCTTCCCCTACCCAAAAGAAATTACTAATATTTCAACGACAATTTTTCCGGAGATAATCGAAAGAAAAAAAGATAATCCCGAACATTTAATTGATAAATATCACTACACTTCCAGCTTAAATATAAACTCTATAAAAGTGAACACGGTGGTTGAGCAAGCAGATAAATTTTTAAGTAATCATTAATTACAATTCTTCCAAAATTTCTTTCAAAGAATTGGCTATTCTTTTTCTTTCGTACTTTTTAGCTATTTGAATGTCACATGAAAAATTATTTGAAGTGTTGAAAAAAGCGGATGGATTTTCATCATAACTAAAAACCATTCCGGAATTTGATTCTTCGATCATTTGCTTAACATCTTTATTGTTTTCTGCAAAAGCAATAATCGGTTTGCCTGCTCGCAAATATTCAAAAAGTTTTCCCGGTGTATGTCTGGGTTCGGTAGCACAAACCAAAAGGTAATCTGCACTTATTACTTCTTTAATAACATCTTTATAAGGAATGAAGCCTTTGTATTCTGTTATTTCAGAAAGCCCAAATTCATTGATTGAGTTTTTCACAGCAGGGCTTACTGTACCGACAAATTTAATTTTTAGCTTTCTTCCTTTTGGGATTTCTTTTTTTACAGCCTTCCAAAGATTCACCGGATTTTGAAAATCAAAAATGTTGCCCGCGTGCAAAAGAGTTTCACATTCATTTTTAATAGGCTCAACGTTTTCAAAATCTTCTTCATTATACCCCCAATGAAGCACATTAGATTTTTTCTCGGTGTTCGGGTATTTTTTGTTAAAATACTCTTTCATTGTACTGGTGACAAACACTAGTTTGTCGGAATTATTGATAACTCTTTCCTCTAAACGGTTATCTATCCATTTGGTCAGTGAACTTCGGGTTTGCCCTTTGTAATAAGCAATATCAACCCATGGATCAATAAAGACCGAGACTAAAGGAATATTGAATTTTCTACTTAACTTTTCTGTAATTACATGCGTTGAGTGTGGTGGTCCATTTGAAACTATTGCATCAAATTTTTCTTTTCTAAGTAATTGTGATGCTTCTTTTATTGCAGGAAAATACCAGCCTATCCGCGCATCCGGAATAAAAAAATTCATACGCACCCAAATAGAAAATCTTTGTGCAAAACTTTTACTTGTTTTTGAAATCGATTCGGAAGCGACTAATGATTGATCTTCTTTTTTACCCAGCAACTTTTTGTATAAAACAAAGGGATCCCAAAAATCTGTTCTAATCACATTCAGATTGGGATCAATATCTTGCGTTAATTCCGGATCGCTTTCTGTGAAGGTGTCTTCTTTAACAGTAATAACAGTGGGCTGCCAATTGTTTTCCGGTAAATACTTTACCATTTTTAATGGCCAATGGTGGGAAGCTTTTCCCGAGGGCGGCCAATAAAAACTGAAAAACAAAACTTTTTTCAATTTAGCCGGCCATTAATTTTTCTGTTCTATCTGCTATCTGCATTTTTTCAACTAGTTCAAAAAGTTCACCTTCAATTACATTGGAAAGGTTATAAAGTGTTAACCCGATACGGTGATCAGTAACTCTATTCTGCGGATAATTGTACGTTCTAATTTTATCACTTCTATCACCGCTTTTAACCATTGACTTTCTTTGTGCAGCTAGATCACCGGTCTGCTCTTGCATTTTCACATCATACAATCTTGCTTTCAAAACCTTCATGGCTTTCTGTCTGTTCTTTAGCTGTGATCTTTCATCTTGGCATTGAACAACAATACCGGTTGGAATATGAGTGATACGAATAGCTGTTTCAACTTTGTTTACGTTTTGCCCGCCTGCACCGCCGCTTCGGTAAACATCAATTCTTAAATCATTTTGATCAATCTCAATCTGCACATCTTCAACTTCCGGCAGGATGACAACAGATGCGGCTGATGTATGAACTCGACCACTGGCTTCAGTTTGCGGAACTCGCTGAACACGGTGCACACCACTTTCGAATTTTAGGTCACCGTAAACGTTGCTTCCATTAATACTGAAAACAACTTCTTTTACACCATTCATTACAGATTCATTTAAATCAATTATTTCTGTTTTCCAGCCTTTTAACTCAGCAAAACGGATATACATTCTGAAAAGATCTGCTGCAAAAATACCGGCTTCATCGCCGCCAGTACCAGCTCTAACTTCTACAATAACATCCTTATCATCATTCGGATCTTTAGGAATTAAAAGCACCTTAATTTTTTCTTCAAGTTCTGTTTTCTGTTCTTTTAATTCTTCAAGTTCAACTTCGGCTAATTCGGCAAGCTCTTTATCTTCAGGGCTATTTATAATCTCTTCATTGCCTTTAATATTATTAATAACTTCTCGATACTCTTGATAAGTTTCAACAATCTCTTGTAAATCACTTCTTTCTTTACTTAAAGCGATTAATTTTTCTTGGTTGGATACAATTTCCGAGTCAGAAAGCTGCTCATTAATTTTGTTATACTTCTCTTTTATCTCTTCTAATTTTCCAATAAAATCCATCATTTCCTCAAAAAAATCCAACTATAAATATATGAAAGATCAAAACATTTTACTAAAAGAATTTAGGACAGATAATTATGTGAGTTCTCTCAACTTTTCCAGATATTTTGTCTGAACACTCAACTCGGGAATTTCTTCATTTGAGTTACTGAAACGAAAATCTAAATCCAAATATTTAAAAGTTTTATTCAATTCATTAAACATACTTTTTAGCGGATAAATATTGTCGCGAACGTAGTGAACAAATTTTAATGTTTTGAATCCGTCAAACCAGTATTTTTTTTGTTTGATTATTTCACTTGTTTTTTGTTTATCAACAATATTATTCCAATCTTTTTTAAAATTTATTTCATTAAAGAATTTATTTAATCGAGGCTCAACTTCATTAACTTTTTCCAAATACTCATCAGCTGAAAGTATTTCATGCGAGTTAAAAATTTGCAGCCATTTATTCAACAATAAAAATGCGTCAAGAGAATGTAATAAATATTCATTCTGTTTTTTAGAGAGAAACCGATTAACCCTTTGCCCAGTCCCAAAAGGCACGCGCCATGATCCTCTCCCCGAAGGAAAAACTGTTGCCGATTTAATTTCATAAATTCTTGTTACTTTAGAAAGTTTCTCCATAAAGTAAAAATCTTCTGCTGCTTTGCGTTTATTCATTCCTCCGATTTTAACATAGCTTTCAACATCGCATGCCATCGTAGAGCCAATTGTATGAAAGGCGTAAGGGGAATTCGCAATTTTTAAACCCAGCAAATAGTGCCGTAAAAATATTTCGTAACATACTATTGCTTTAATATTTTCTTCATCACCATCTAATGGGTGTTCATAATTAACATAGGCAGCCGAATATTTATTTTGGTTAAAGCAACTAATTACTTCTTCAAAATAATTATTGCTTACAGTACAATCCGAATCGAGACAAAGTAAAATATTTTTTCCGCAAGATTTATAATCAAAATATTCAAGTGCCTTATCCATTCCAATTTTTCTAGCTAAACCAACACCTCCATCTTTCTCAGGTAATTGTTTATGGAGAGAATTACAATCAATATAACTGACATCAAATTTTAATTCGTTTTGGGAAATTATTGATTGAATAAACTCGATACTTTTTTGGTTATCAGCAACGACCTCAGATGAAGAATCTTCAACAGAATTGATTACAAACAAAATAAGAATTTCAGAGAAGTGTACTGTTTCATTTTCATTTAATGATTTTATAAGATGAGGTATATTTTGTGATTCAAACAAAACGGGAACAACCATGATTAGTTTGTACTTGTGCGAAAGCTCTATCGACAAGTTCCAATTGTTTGATGCAAATTTTGATTTATATTTTTTTACAAATTCCGGTAAGTCAGTTGTATTTATCATAAACTACTATCAATTATTTCTTTTGCTTTTTCGAAATCAGGTCCGTCAATCCAATGGATTTTTACACCTTCCTTTTCCATTTTTCTATACCAAGTCATCTGCCTTTTTGCAAAAGCATTTATAGCACTTCGCAATTTTTGAAACATATCATTGTAATTGATCTCACTCTTTAAATACATTGCAATGAACTTATATTCCAACCCGAAGAATTTCATTTTGTCGTAGCTGACACCGTCATTCATTAGTCTTTCCACTTCTTCAATCATACCGCTATTTAATCTTTGTTTTAATCTTGTTTCAATATTCTTTTTAATTTCTTCTCTTGTTTTAACAACACCAATGTTTATCGACTTTATCGCAACTTCATTTTTAATATTATCCTTTTTTTGAAAAGCAACTAATATTGCATTGATAATTCTATCTTTGTCGAGCAGGTCTGTTGTATTGTGTAGATTCAGGTTTAAATCTTTTAATTTAACTGTAAGTTGCTCGATTGAAAGTTCGTTCAATTCAGCAATTTTTTCTTCATCAAAATTTACTTTTTCAATCTGATAATTTTGAAGAACTGAACTTAAGTACAATCCTGTTCCCCCCGCAAGAATCGGTAGATAACCTTTTTCTTTTACCAGATTAAAACATTTGTTGAAATATTCTTTGAAAAGGAAAAGATTGAATTCTTCTTTTGGAGAAATAACATCAATTAGGTGATAATTTGTTTTTTTCCCATCAATAAAATAGTCATCCAAATCTTTGCCTGTGCCAATATCCATGCCTCCATAAACTTGACGCGAATCTGCAGATATGATTTCACCTTTATATTCATTGGCAATTTGTACTGCAAGTTTGGTTTTACCAACAGCGGTAGGACCGAGAACAGTTATTAAATCGAAATTCATTTTTTAGTAAAGAGACGCAATAGGAAACGTGATAATAAAATCAGCACCTTCACCCAGTTCACTTTCCACTCTAACAGTTCCTCCGTGATCTTCAATTATTTTCTTCGTAATTGAAAGACCCAACCCTGTTCCCTCTTTTTTTCCGTGTGACATAAATGGTTCGAAGATTTTTTCTTTCAAACTATCCGGAATTCCCAAACCATTATCTTTAATGGAAAGAATCACATTCCCTTCATCCTTTTTAGTTTTGATGTTCACAACGCCTCCTTCAGGCATTGCTTCACAGGCATTTCGAACAATGTGATTAAAGCATTGGCTAAATTCTTTAAAGTCTATTTTTACATTTACATTAGAATCAAGCTCTTTTTCAACTCTGCAATTTTTGAGTTTTACAAGGCTGTCAATTTTAACAATCAAGTCTTCTATTGCATCATTAAAATTCATACTCGCGGCATGTAAAACTGATTTTCCTTCAGAGTAACTAGAAGTTGTTTGAACCAAATCTGCAACATGAGTTAATTGCTCTAAAAGCATTTCTGTTACTTGAATATGTTTTCCTTCCTCGTCTTTTGCTTTTAAGTGTTCAGCATATCTTTTGCTCACAAGAATTGGTTTTTTGATATCCTGAATTAAGAAGTTCGCCATTTTTCCAAGAGACGTAACACGTTCTGCCTGCAATAACTTTTCAACTAGATAAGCATTCTCCAGCGCTAGTGCTGCGTGTATTGAAAGTCCATTTAAAATTTCTTCATCAAGTTCAGTAAACTCGCCGTTGTTACTATTTAGCAATTGAAGAACCCCGATGATCTCTTCCTTCTTATTTTTTATGGGGAAACACAACATCGTCTTTGTTAAGTAGCCGCTGGACTTATCATAATCAGATTTAAATCTTTCATCTTCCTGAACATCTTTGATGTTTACAGTCTCACCGCTTTTGGCAACCCAACCTGCAATACCTTCGCCAATATTCAATCTAATTTCTTTTATATCTTTGCCCATAGCAATCTTTGACCAAAGCTGATCATTTTCTTTATCTACTAAATAGAGCGTACCTCTGTCTGCATCAGTAAGACTGCATGCAACATCTACAATATTAACAAGAGCGTCATCCAGTTTTATATTTGAGTTAACAAGCTGTGCGGCTTGATTTATTGTTTCTAAAACTTCGGCTGTCATGGCAGCTCCCGAATCATTACCTGATTCTTTATTTTCAGTGTTGTTAGATTCTTCTTCAATCTCCGTTAAATGCTGATGAGCGATGTTTTCGATTTCTAAATTATCATCAATATTATCTTCTTGAGATTCGAAGACGGGTAGGTTCTCAGCTTCAGCAAGAAATTTTTCCAGCTGCTCTTTATCCTCTTCAAATTTATCAGCTTCTGTTTCTGGGATTGTACTTTCTTCTACAATTGCTTCATCATTAACAAATTCATCTCCGTTTTCAAAAATCTCGGTTTTCTCTTCTTCAGTTTCTACTTTTTCAGTCTCATCATTTATAGTTACGGCTTTTAATTCTTGATCAGTATTTTCTTCCTGGTTATCATACAAATTGAAATCTTCATTTTGATTCAACTGGTTTAAAAAGTCCTGATCATCTTTGGTTATCTCCGGAACAGAATCTTTATTTTCTGACACCTCTCCTAATGCTTTTTCAAGCATTGAGAAATCATCGATCGATTCAATAACACTATCCATCTGCTTCTTATCTTCATCATTAATCTCGGATAAATCAATTTCTGTCGGATACTCTTCACCGTCTTTAATATTCTGCAATTCCTTTATTAGCGCTTCAGTTTCAGCATCTAAAACATTTTCTTCTTCCTGTTGCTCCTCATTTATTTCTACTGCATCAAAATTGGATTGAATAGTCTCTTCAGGTATTTCTTCTTCTATTGATGGTTTTTCTTCTTGAGGGAACTCTGGTGTTTCTGCAATTATTTCAGGTTCAATTTGTTCTTCTAATCCTGGTATTTCTTCAATTGTTTCCGGTTCTACTTGTTCTTCAATAACTGGAGTTTCTTCCACATTTTCAGTTGTTACAGATTCCTCTTTAATTTCCGGTTCATCAATATCCAATGTAATTTTTTCGAAATTTACTTCGTCACTTACTTCTTCTAACTTTTCTCCTGTTGAATCTTCATTTGAAGCAAAGAATGAATCATTTGTATTTTCGATAAATGTAATCTCATCAGAATTTTGCTCTTCGTCAGGTTCAGTTTGGTCTAAAGTTATTTTTTCAAAACTATCCTGTTCACTTACTTCTTCAGCAATGTTTTCTTCAATTGAATCATTTTTAGGCGAAGGTATTGCTTCTTCAAATTTCTCTACTTCTTCAATTTTTACTTCTTTTATTTCCTCTGTTTCCTTTTCTTCTTGCACTAATTTGGATTGTATTACTGGTGCTGCTTTAAGTTCGTCTAAAATTTTCCTGTCCTGATTCAGCAACAATTCGAATTCATATTTTGATAAACGAATTAAATAAGTGTCGCGCAATGCTACTGCAGTGGAAGTACGGCTGGTGCCTTCAAAAATTTCTTCGTGCCCAAAAAAATCTTCATCGTAAAAAACAAATGATTTAGTGCTGCCAAGAACTTTCTTTTTTAATAAGTTGATTTCACCACTAACAATAATATAAACTGAATCGGAGGGATTTCCTTCACGATAAACAATTTCACCTTCATTTATTGTGAGCAAGCTTCCTTTTATCTGCTCAAAATTAAACTTAGATGTATCAATATTTTTAAGTAACTTGCTGTTTTTTAATACGAACTCGAATTGGCTTTCCATAATTACATACTTTTACTTAATAAGAAACATGATAAAAGAAATAGATATTAACAACGGGATAAAACACTTATCTAAGAACGATAAAGTATTACGAACTATAATAAAAAAGATTCCAAAATGCAATTTACGACCAAGAAGGAAATACTTCAATAATATAGTTAATTCCATTATAGGGCAGCAACTTTCAGTTGCATCTGCAAAAGCGATTAGAGATAAGTTTAACAACCATTTCAAAAATCAAATCTCAGCAGAAAAAATCATTGTTACAGAAGATATAATTTTGAGACAATTAGGTTTGT
Organism: Melioribacteraceae bacterium; assembly: GCA_028282005.1. Lineage (GTDB taxonomy): Bacteria > Bacteroidota > Ignavibacteria > Ignavibacteriales > Melioribacteraceae > JANQIV01. Next base: position 17,311 of record JANQIV010000140.1, read on the forward strand.
CTAATGCAAAAGTAAAGTATATAAAAGATTTGTCATCAAAGATATTGAGTAGAGAAGTTTCTCTAAAAAATATCAGCTCAAAAACAGATCAGGAGATTATTGAAGAATTAACAAAAGTAAAAGGGATTGGTGTTTGGACAACTCACATGTTTTTGATGTTTACTTTAGGCAGAATAAATATTCTGCCTACCGGCGATCTTGGAATTAAAAAATCAGTAATGCTAAATTATGGATTTAAAAAAATGCCGAGTGAAGAACAAGTTGCAAAAATATCTAAAAAATATAATTGGGAACCCTATAATAGTATAGCTTCTTGGTATTTATGGCGTGCGTTGGATATGAAACCTGAAACCCTTTAATATAAATTACATCTAATTGAATATGAGTGAAACTGACTTAATTAAAGAAGCGCAAAACGGAAACAGAAAAGCCCTGGCTGAACTGGTTAAAAATTACGAGCAGACGGTTTATAATTTTTCATTTAAAATTTGCCGTAACAAAGAACACGCTGAAAACGCAATGCAGGAAACTTTTTTGAGCATGGTTAAAAATCTTACACAGTTCAGCGGAAAGTCGAAATTATCAACATGGCTTTACACTGTTGTAACAAACCATTGTTTAATGCAGGCAAGGTCTGGCAAGAAAAAGAAAATGACAAGTTCATTGGATGACGAAGAAAACTACATTGATGAAAAACATATTGCTGATTGGAAAGTAACTCCTGAAAATGTTGTTGAAAATAACGAATTGAAAGACGCTCTTGATGATGCGATTCAGAAATTGCCGCATGATTACAGGGTAGTATTTATTCTCCGCGATATTGAGGGATTGTCAACCGAGGAAACCGGAAAAATTATGGAGTTGTCTGTTCCGGCCGTAAAATCAAGACTGCACAGGGCAAGAGCATTTTTAAGAAAAGAACTAACGGATAAATTTAAAAAATGAAAGAAGAAAAACAATCAACAAAAGATTTACTCAAATGCATTTGCGGGCATTTAGGTGAAGACCTCGACAAACTAAACGCAGAAGAACTGAAAGAGTTAGTCGGCCAAAATGAAGAGTGCAAGAAATTTTTGAAGTCACTCAACCTAACTGTAGAATGCTACCAAAAATATAATGTTGAAGTAAATAAAGATATGCACAACAGGCTAATTGACTACCTGGGGTTGAAAGAAGAAGATTAATTATTCAGTTCACTTAACGCTTCTTTTACCAACTCTTCAATTTGAATTTCAGGTTTTGCATCCACTAGTTTTCTAATTACTTTTTCCGATATTTTTTGATTATAGCCGAGGCTTAACAGAGCAGCCACTGCGTCTGACTTAACCGAAGATGAACTTATAACAGTATCAAATGATTCAGCAAGTGATTCAACTTTATCACGCAACTCGATTAATAATCGCTCACCGGTTTTTCTTCCGATACCCGGGATTGCAATAATCCGTGATAAATTGCCGAGCTTTAAAGCTTCTTTCAATTCTTGAATTTCTATTCCTGACAAAATACTTTGCGCAAGTTTTGGGCCTATCCCGTTTACACCAATAAGCAATTCAAACATTTCTTTCTCAGCCATGGTGAAGAAGCCGTATAAATCCAGCGCATCTTCTTTTACACTTAAATAAGTGAAAAGTGAAATCTCTTCTTTCTCTTGCGGAATTTTCTCAAACGTTGTGATTGAAATGTTCACTAAATAACCAACACCGTTAACATCAAGTATTAATTGTGTTGGTTTTTTACTTACGAGTTTTCCTGTTAAGTAGCCTATCATTGCTCGCCAATTTTATGATATTACTTTATCTGGATTTGCATTAATATAATCTTTCCAGCTTGAGCTTTTGTTCGAAAGTGATTTTGTTTTCAGTGCATGGCAAATTGCAATTCCGAGTGCATCACTTTCATCAAGTTTAATTTCCTTTTTTAGATATAATAATTTTTTCACCATAAACATTACTTGCTCTTTTGAAGCACCGCCATTTCCTGTCACGGATTTTTTAATTTCTCTCGGTGAATACTCGTTTGTCTCAACATTATTATGAATCGCAGCAAGCAGTGAAACTCCGCGCACGTAGCCAATCTTTAATGCCGATTGAATATTCTTCCCGTAAAAGGCTGTTTCAATTGCAAAACAATCTGGCTTATTTTTTTTCAATAATTCGTAAAGCTCATTGTAAATATGTTCTAATTTTGTGGGTAAATCAAATTTGGGATTTGGCTTAATTATGCCTGAGGTGATGTGATGAAATTCGTTTTTGTTATATTTTATGATCCCGAAACCGGTGTTAATGGTACCGGGATCAACTCCAAAAATTATCATATTTTATTTTTACATGTCAACAAAATCTGCGTTGGTGTAAACATTCTGAACGTCGTCGTTATCTTCCAATGCGTCAATCAGTTTCATCAACTTTTCAGCATCTTCTCCGCTTACTTTTGTATCGTTTTTTGATATCCACTGCAGTGAGGCATTGTCAACTTCAAGGTCGGTATCAACTAAAGCTTTACGCACTGTTTCAAATGATTCGATCTCAGTTGTAATCTGGAAAAACTCATCTTCGGTTTGAAGATCATCCGCACCGGCATCAATTATAATTTCCATTATCTCATCTTCATCTTTACCTTGCTTTGGAATAACAATCACGCCTTTTCTTTCAAACATCCACGCAACCGATCCGTTCTCACCTAAGTTGCCGCTGTATTTGCTGAATAAGTGTCTGACATCTGCAACGGTTCTATTTTTATTATCTGTCAAACTTTCTACCATAAATGCTATTCCTGCCGGGCCGTATCCTTCGTAAGTTATTTCCGAATAACTCACACCTTCAAGTTCACCGGTAGCTTTTTTAATCGCTCTATCAATATTATCCTGAGGCATATTTACAGACTTTGCGTTATCAACTGCTAATCTCAAACGTGGATTTGCTTCAATTTCGCCACCGCCAATTTTTGCAGCAACAGTAATCTCTTTTATAATTTTTGTAAAGATTTTTCCTCTTTTTGCGTCAATCGCAGCTTTTTTTCTTTTGATGGTTGACCATTTAGAGTGACCAGACATTAGTAAATCATCCTTATATTTTTTTAATTTTCATATCCTTCAAACGAAGTTGGGGGAAGGTTTTTCCTTCCTTAACAATTTTTTCAATTGAAAACACAATATCAACCAAATTACCATTATTTTCAATTTGATTTATAAACGATCCCATGTTGAATCCAATTGAATCAAAAACTTTTCCGTTACCGTTTTGCTTAAAGCTTGTAACCAGGTGGTTTGTGCCTACTATTCTCGGGAATGAACCGAGCGAAACGTTCTCAGCCAAAAATACGGGGCGCAAATTTCCCGGGCCAAACGGAGCAAACTGATCAAGTATGCGTACAAACTTTGGAGTGATTTCAGATAACTGAATTTTTGTATCAATGCCAATTTCAGGAATAGTATGGCTTTTATCAATTCTTTCTAAAAGTAAGCTATTGAATCTATCTCTAAATTCATCAACTTTATGAACTTCAATCGCTAAACCGGCTGCTGCTTGGTGTCCGCCAAACTGTAAAAGCAAATCATCACATTTTTCAAGTGATTCATAAATATTAAATCCTGTTACACTTCTAGCAGATCCCTTTGCTACGCCGTCAATAGTTGTTAACATGACTGACGGTTTGTAATATCTTTCAACCAAACGGGATGCAACTATTCCGATAACTCCAGGGTGCCAGTTATCGTTGTGAAGCACAATTCCTCTTTCTTCTTCATAGTTTTCACGACTCTCAACTAATTGAACTGCATGAGAAAATGTCATCTCATCAATTTTTCTTCTTTCACCATTTTCTTCTTCAAGAATTCTCGCAAGTCTTGCTGCTTCATCGTGATCCGTTGTTGTAAACAACTCAACTGCACGAATTGCATCACCCAATCTGCCGACCGCATTAATTCTTGGTGCTAAAGTGAAAACTATTCTTCCGGCCGAAAGTTTGCCAGGTTCTAATTTCGCTGATTTAATTAGTGCCAAAATTCCAGGCCGCGGATTATCGTTTATTTGCTCAAGCCCTTGCCGTACCAGAATTCTATTTTCATCAAGTAGGGGAACAATATCTGCAGCTCCAGCCAATGCTACTAAATCAAGGTACTGCAATGCCATATCCTTTTTGCCGATTCTATCGCCGACAGCTCTTGCCAGTTTAAATGCAACTCCTGCACCCGATAAATATTTAAACGGATAATTACAACCCGGCTTTAGTGGATCAAGCACTGCATGTGCATCGGGAATTTCTTCTTTCGGTTGATGATGATCGCAGATAACTGTATCAATTCCCAATTTTTTTGCGTGTGCTACTTCTTCAACAGCAGTAATTCCGCAATCTACAGAGATTATTAAATTACAGCCCTGCTCAGCTAAGAAATCAATGCTTTCAAGTGACATTCCGTATCCGTCTGACAACCGGTTTGGAATGTAAACATGAACATCAGAACCAAGTTCTTTAAGGAACATGTACATCAAAGCAGAGGAACAAGTACCGTCAACGTCATAATCACCGTAAACAAAGATTTTCTCATTACTAGTGATTGCATTGATTACACGGATTGAAGCTTCTTCCATTCCATCCATTAAAAACGGATCATGCAATGCATCGAGTGAAGGCCTGAAATAAGTTTTGGCTTCAAAGAAATTCGTGACACTACGTTGAATTAGTAGGTTGGCTAATACATTTGGGATGTTGAGACTATCTGCCAGAGCAAGAACACTATTGTGATCTGCTTCTTCTTTTATCTTCCAGTTTTTATCAATCATTTTATTTTTTCTGGAAGAAGAGCCTTCAATTAAACAAGCCTATAAGCCGAATTTTGTATCCCAATAAAAACAGGGATGGCAATTATTTATCTAAGTTCAACATTGCTGATGAACTTCAGCAGTCTACCCAAAGAATATCCGGGACGAACAACCCCGACCCCAAAGGGGAATTCTTCTTACTTGACCTTGCTCCGGATGGGGTTTACCTTGATCCCGATTTATCAGGATTCCCAAAGGACCTCCGACATTACTGCCGAAGCGGTAGGCTCTTACCCTGCCTTTTCACCCTTACCTCGCCAAAGCGAGGTGGTATATTTCTGTGGCACTTTCCGTGAATCTACCATTATAATAGACCCCCCGGGTGTTACCCGGCATCCCGTTCTGCGGAGTTCGGACTTTCCTCTACTCTCTTTTACATATGTTGAGCAGCAATTGCCCAGCTTGAATAATCAACGGCTCTTCTTTTATTTTATTTATTAATACACTTTTTCTTAATGCGTTAAATATAATAAAAAAAACAAGTTAAATCATTATTAAAATAGGATAGCAAAACTTTTGAAATGTGAGTCTTAAATAGCCAAAATGTTTGAAAAACAAAAAAATTAAACATTTTCCACTTTTTTTTCATTAAATTTAATTTTTATTCAACCACAACAAATTCATTTTTTTTGATGAAAATTCTTGATCCGCTTAAGCCTAAAATCATACTACTTATATCTGCATTTTTTTTAGTTTCACTATTAATTTACTCCATATTTATCGTGGTATTCGATAGCGACCTTTTACTCAAGAATGTTTCTTCAAAAGAAATTTATTTTAATTACGTTTATTTACGAATTCTTATCGGAATATTATTTTTAGCTTTTTCACTTTTTCTCTTAAAATTGAGCAGAAAAACGAATTGGCTGTCCATAATTATTACTACCGGGATAATCGTTAGAATTATTTTAATCCCAACATTTCCTGTAATAGAGGATGATTTTTACAGATACCTTTGGGATGGTGCAGTTACTGCTAATGGAATTAATCCCTATGAGTTTGCCCCGGAAGATGTATATAAAAAAACATTGATTGATGAGGTTCCCCCCCAAATTTATGAATTAGCAAATGAATCCGGGGATGTGGTAAAAAAAATAAATCATCCGCATATTCGTACAATTTATCCCCCTTTTGCGCAGATAATTTTTGCGTTCTCATATCTGATTTTTCCCTGGAAAATCTGGGGATTGAAGATTGTAATGCTTCTGTTTGACCTGTGGATTTTATATTTACTCTACTCAATTTTAAAGGAACATAAAAAAACTTTGTTGTTTATTGCTATTTACTGGCTTAATCCAATTGTAATTCATGAATTTTTTAGTTCTGCCCACATGGATATTTTTGTGTTGCCTTTTGCACTTTTATCCTTAAAATATTTTTTGCGTCAAAAATACATTTTGTCATCAGTGTTTTTAGCAATTGCAACCGGATTTAAAATCTGGCCAGCGGTTTTTTTCCCTTTAATTTTATGGAATCTTTGGCAGGATAAAAAAGAACTAATAAAGAATTTATTGGTTTTCGGTTCAATAACGGCAGCATCATTTATACCTGTTGTTTTAACTAAAATTGATAAAAGTTTAGGATTCGTAATTTATGCCGGCAACTGGTATAACAACGATGCTTTTTTTAGAAGTCTCCACTGGTTTATTAAGCAAATAAAGCTAATAGGGTTAGCAAATTTCGACTGTACAGCTTGTATAGCCCGATGGTCGTTAATTTTAATATTTTCAGTAATTCTGTTTTTTATTTTAAGAATTAAATCTAAAAACAACGACAACTACTTCGAAAAATTCTTACTAATTATTGCTATTTTCTTTTTGATTAGTCCCACACAGTTCCCCTGGTATTTCACTTGGGTTGTTCCATTTCTAGTTTTTCGCCCAAAAGTATCGTTGCTTCTTTATCCGGCACTTTTACCACTGTACATACTTAATTATTTCTGGGAATACTTTGTATTTGTGCAGCATGTGCCCGTAATTATTCTATTTTTATTTGAATTAAAAAGCAGAAAGTTTGAGGGATTATTTTATAGCTTAAAGACAGTTTGATCAGTTATCCATCAGGTGAGTAACGAACTTAAGATTTTTTGAATTAGAATTAGAAATGATAATTTTTATTACTGCTGTTAATGGGACAGATAAAAACATACCGACTACGCCCCAGATATATCCCCAAAGAAGTAGAGAAAATAAAATTATAAGTGGATTCAGACCGAGATTATCACCGAAAATTTTAGGTTCCAAATAATTTCCGATAATATTTATGGCCACAATCAAAACAATTAAAATCAGGAAAGCATAACTAAATGATTCAAATTGAATTAACGCCATTAAACTTGGAAGTCCTACCACAACTACTGATCCGAGATTTGGAATGTAATTAAATAAAACTGCAAACACAGCCCAAACAATTATAAAATCGATGTTGAATAACCAGAGAATTGCTCCAACTACAAAACCGGCAATAATACTTATGTAAAACTTGGTTGCAATATATTTTTGAA
>JANQIV010000146.1 GCA_028282005.1 Melioribacteraceae bacterium
AACCAGTGTTCCATATTGAAGGTGATGGAATCGGATATTTCGGATCGGGTGTAATAGATACTCTATATTTTAATATTGTTAAGTAAATCGTTAATATTGTGCATACTTAACAAATGGATTTTGAATGAATCAATTTACTAAAATGCTTTTAGCCGTACTTGTTACTCTTCCCGCACTAATTGGTCGCCCTCTAATTAATGATACTGATACGAGTACGGTTTCTTTAGTTGATTCGGGGGCTATTTTTTTCCATTTGGGTGAATTAGATATCAGAGATATATCAAAAGCAAATTGGGTGGCACCTGAAAATATTGATGTTGAAACGTTTACCCAGATAAAAGAAATCTGGATAAAATTAAAATTACCCGAAAAGCAGTTTAACGATCCCGCAATATTTATTGAAGGTTTTTTCCCCAGTACTGAAATTTATGTAGATACATTAATTGTTTTTCAAAAAAATAATCCTGAAGAAGCCGATTACATTGTTGTTAATAAAAAGATAATCCCGGTAAAAGATTTAGCAGCCGGGGATTTTTTATACCTAAGATTAAAGTTTAGCAAATGGTATAATCCTGGCGGATACTCAGAAGTTAGGGTTGGTAATGTAGATGATTTGCTAGAGATAAGTACCGATAAAGAGATTGATGAAGTTTTTACAGTTGCTTTTGATGTTACTGTTGGCGGAATTCTAATAATAATTTCTTTTTTATCGGTATTCTTTTTTATCAAAAGAAAAGAGTACCGGTATCATCCGTTCATTACATTTGCCGTTATATCTTTTGTGGCAGGCATAGATCATTTTATTCAAACTATTTTGATATTGGTAGTTCCATTTCCCATAGTCTTTTTAATAGCGTTTCAGCTTATAACATTAGCAATTATACCGTCTGCACTTACAATTTTGGTTTATCAAATATTCGGCAAGGGGTGGAGAAGTTTCTTTAAATACTTTTGGATTTTTCATTCAGTTATATCATCGGTTTATTTTGCGCTCTTTTTTATTAAGGTTGAGTATCTATTCTTACTTCCCGACATAGATTTTGTAGTAATAATAGAGATATTTTTGTTCATTGTTGTTGTTGTGAAATCGCGCTTTCACAAATTGAAAGATTCCAAATACGTTTTTTATTCACTTTTGATATTTCTGATTTTTGCGTTGCATGATTTGATTGCCAATACTGGGATATTTCCGTGGGCAGTAAGTCTGTATGGCTTCGGAGTTATTTTAATTTCAATGTCACTATTCAATTTATTAATGAATAATTTCACTGACAAAATAAAAGAAGCTGAAAGCTATCAATCAAAAATTAAAGAAAAGGAACTTGAGGTAATTAAGTTAAACAAAGAGAATTTACAATCTCAGTACGAAGCATTGAAGAGTCAGATAAATCCACATTTCCTTTTTAATACTTTCAGCAGTTTGATGACTGTAATTCAAGATGATAAAGATAAAGGTGTACTTTTTGTGCAAAAATTATCTAATGTTTATAGGTATGTTCTTCAAAGTAAAGATCACGAATTGATTTTGTTGGACGAAGAATTAAATTTTATAAATGCCTATATGTATTTGCTAGATAAAAGATTTGACAGCGGATTGAAGTATGAAATTGATATCTCCGATAAATACTATTCATACTTTGTTATTCCATTAAGCCTTCAAATACTAATTGAAAATTGTATTAAACACAATATCGTATCCGAAAGAAGGCCTCTGACAATAGAGGTTTTTGTTGATGAGAATAATTTTCTTGTTGTCAAAAATAATCTTCAAACCAAAACAGTTTTAGGTGATTCAACAAAAATTGGATTGGAGAATATAAAAAACAGATACGAACATATTTCGGATAAAAAAATTATTGTAAGCAAAACAGAAAAGGTTTTTGAAGTTAAAATCCCCCTAATAAAACACATGAGCGGAAATGAAAGTAATAATAATTGAAGATGAAAAATCAAATTCAAAAAGATTAATAGGTTTATTAAAAAAGATGGATGACGAATTTGAAATTCTTTCGACATTGGAAAGCGTTGAGGAGTCTGTTGATTGGTTTGCAAATAATGAAAAGCCTGAACTTATATTTATGGATGTTCAACTTTCAGACGGAATTTGTTTTGAAATTTTCGATGCGATAGAAATAAAATCTCCAATTATTTTTACTACTGCTTATGATGAATATGCAATAAAAGCATTTAAGGTTAATAGTATAGATTATTTGTTGAAACCAATTGATCCGGTTGAGCTTGAAAAAAGTATCAAAAAATTTCAAGAGTTGTCAAAAAACAACAACGAAGATGGAAGTGACCAGATAATAAATCTAATTAAAAATTTAGATCTCAAAAAAGAATATAAAAGCAGAATGCTGTTAAAAAGTGGAAAGAATTTTAATTCACTGCTGGTTGGAGAAATTGCTTATGTGTTTGTTGAAAATCAATTGACGTACCTCTATAGTGTTGACAAAAATAGGTTTATACTCGATAAATATCTTGACGATGTTGAAAAAGAATTAGACCCGGCGAAGTTTTATAGAATAAACAGACAAATGTTGATAAACATAAATTCGATTCAAAAAATTACTACTTATCAGGGCAGCAGGCTCAAATTAATTTTGGAACCAACTCCTTCAGTTGAAGTGATTGTAAGCCGGGAAAAAGTTAGTGCATTTAAAGAGTGGCTAAACGACTAATTTATTTCTTCAATTCAATTTCAAAAAGCGGAGTTTCACCAGCTTTGATAACAACACTCTTTTTGCTCCACTTAAATCCTTCGTAACTTTCTTTACCTTCAATTATTAATTCATAAGTACCGGGATTTATTCCTTCGAAAACCCATCTCCCATTTGAATTCGGATTAAATGCTTGTGTGCTGTTAATTCTACCAACTGACCTAAAGGCAAATTCGCCTTCTATTGATAAATTACCTGCGTATGGTTCACCATCTTTCGTGAAAAGAAATTTTAAATTAGCTGTCCCTTCTTCAGGTACCTGTTCCCAAACCATGTCCATCCATTCTGCCATTTGCTTTGCCATTCTATCATACATGGCAGTTGTTTTTTTCTCGGCTGGTTTTTCTTGAGCAAATATATTTTGTGAAACAATTGCTAAAACTATTAAGAAGATAAATTTATATTTAACCATGGCTTGTTCCTTTATGAAGTTTGAATCAAAATAGGAAAAAATATTATTGTCAACAAATAATTTAACAATGAACTTTTCCCCAAATAATTACATTAGCTTATTATATTATTATTTCAATTCAAGAGATTTTTAAGAGGGTAATAAATGTCAGCTAAAACCTGTGTGCTATTAATTCAGTTGGGAACACCGGACAGTCCAAGTGTTGGAGATGTCCGTAGCTATCTTTTTGAATTTCTTAATGACCCGAGGGTAATTGATATCCCGTGGTTATTAAGAAAAATTTTGGTGAACTTAATTATTGTTCCTTTCAGGGCGCCGAAGTCTGCAAAAGTCTATAAAGAACTCTGGACGGAAAACGGATCACCATTACTTTATTACAGTGTGAATTTAAGAGAAAAGTTAGAAAAGCAATTAGGAAATAACTATGAAGTTGAATTAGCAATGCGGTATAAAAACCCAAATCTCAAAGAAGTATTGGAAAGAATGGAAAAAAAGAAATACAGAAAAATTGTTATCTTTCCTCTTTTCCCGCACTATGCCAGTGCTTCTACAGGTTCCGCGATTGATAGAACGATGGAATTAATCAGCAAATGGACGGTTATCCCAAAATTAAAAATAATCAGTGAATTTCATAACGACGAAGAATATATCGATACTTTTGTTGCAAGAGGTAAACAATACAATATTGATGATTATGATCATGTTATTTTTAGTTATCACGGGCTACCTACAAGACAGTTAAATAATGTGCATTCTCCGAACTATCAATGTGATATGATTAATTGTAAACCTATCAATGAAGGCAACAAATATTGCTATAGGGCTCAGTGTTTTTCCACAACAAGATTGATCGCAGAAAGATTAAATATCCCTGAAGAAAAATATACTGTTGCATTTCAATCAAGGCTTGATAAAAAATGGATTGAACCCTTTTCTGACAAAGTAGTAATTGAGAAAGCAAAAGAAGGTGCAAAAAAACTACTGGTTTTTAGTCCCGCTTTTGTAGCAGACTGTCTTGAGACAACAATTGAAATTGGGGATGAATACGATGAATTATTCAAAGAACATGGTGGTGAAAAAGTACAACTAGTAGAAAGCTTGAATGACAAAGAAGATTGGGTTGAAGCAGTTAAAAACATCATTCAAAAAAACTTACAATAAAAAAAGTCCGGCATGCGCCGGACATAATCTTTAGACTATATGAAGTTATTCGGAGTGTTCAATTTCTGTAGTGGGACTGTTTTATTTTAGTCGCACCCAAATATAGGTTATAACTAAAACCTAAAAATTGATTACATTCACACACAATTTAAATTGTAATAGAAATCACAAATTGATATGAACATTCTTATTACCGGAGTTACCGGCTACATAGGCGGACGCTTAGTACCTAGATTAATTCAAAAAGGATATAACGTCAGATGCATGGCAAGAGACACTTCACGAATAGAAGGTCGTTGGGAACATGTTGAAATAGTTTATGGCGATGTTACAAAATTCGAGTCAGTTAATGATGTATTAAAAAATATTGACATAGCTTATTATTTGATTCATTCAATGTCTGCCGGTGAAAAAGATTTTGCCGACATCGATTTAAAAGCTGCAGAGAACTTTTCAAAAAAAGCAAAAGAAAATGGAGTAAAAAGAATAATTTATTTGGGTGGATTGGGAAGTAAATCTGACAATCTTTCGCCTCATTTATCAAGTAGACAGCAAACTGGCGAAATGCTCAAGATTTCCGGAGTCCCTGTCACAGAATTTCGTGCCGGAATGATTGTGGGTTCCGGGAGTTTATCTTTTGAGATGATGCGATACCTGGCTGAACGAGTACCGATTATGATTTGTCCCAAATGGGTGAAAACAAAAACGCAGCCAATTGCTGTCAGAGATGTTCTTCGTTATTTAATTGAATCGATCGAAAATGAAAAATCTAGTGGAAAAGTTTTTGAAATCGGCAGCGATGATGTCTTAACTTACCGTGATTTAATGATGAGATATGCTGACATGAGAAAACTAAAAAGAATAATGATAAATGTTCCGGTATTGACCCCGAGACTTTCATCATATTGGGTTGACTTGGTTACGCCAATTCCGAATTACATTGCACGTCCGCTAATCGAAGGATTGAAGAACGAAATAATTGTAAATGATAATTCTGCAAGAGAGATTTTTGATTTTCAACCAATAAGTTATAATGATGCGGTAAAATTTGCACTTGATAGGGAAAAAGAAGGGCAAGTGGAAACAATTTGGTCGAGCGCGATTTCAAGCACAAAACCTGCAGATTATCAGCCAGTTAATTTAGAGCAGATTGAAGGAATGATAGTTGAAAAAAGGGAAATAGAAGTAAATGTTTCAAGAGAAAAACTTTTTAATGTTATCCAAAAACTTGGTGGTAAAAATGGCTGGTACGCAAATTTCCTTTGGCAAGCAAGAGGTTTACTGGATAGGATTTTCGGAGGAGTAGGAATGCGAAGAGGACGAAGAAATCCAGACACACTAATTGTTGGCGACCCGCTTGATTTTTGGAGAGTTGAAGCATTGGTCCCAAATGAGTTATTAAGATTAAGAGCAGAAATGAAACTACCTGGCAAAGCATGGCTGCAATTTACGATTAGAGAAATTCAAATAAACAAATTGATTTTGAACCAAACCGCTTTTTATGAACCAAAAGGATTGTTCGGTGTGCTTTATTGGTATTCAATCTATTTTCTGCATAAAATTATTTTTAGTGGTATGATTCAAAACATAAAGAAAAAAGCTGAAAAACTTAATAAATAAGAAATATCTTTTTGATTATTTTTGCAGATTAGAAAAATTAAAAAAGTAATGATGTGAGTGAAATGAATAAAATTGATGTAAAAGTAAATTCCGAAATTGGTGAACTTGAGGCAGTAATTATTCATAGTCCAGGACCGGAAGTTGAAAACATGACTCCGAAAAGTGCTGAACGTGCTTTATACAGTGATATTCTAAATTTGTCAGAAGCATCTTGGGAGTACGATCAATTTAGAAAGATTCTTGATATGCATGCTGCTACTTTTGAAGTAAAGGATTTGTTAAGCGACATTCTTTACAACGAAAGTGTTAAAAGTTCACTGCTAGCTAAAATTTGTAGAAACGAAAATGCTTTCTGTCTTGATGCGGAAATAATTGATTTGTCGAACGAAGAACTTGCAAGACAATTAATTGAAGGTGTTGAATTAAGAAGAGATTCTCTTACAAATTTTTTGAGCAATGAAAAATACGCACTGCAGCCTCTTCATAATTTTTTCTTCACTAGGGATGCTTCATCTACAATCAACGATTTTGTTATGATTAATAAAATGGCAAACGTTGTGCGTGAAAGAGAAGCACTTATAATGGAAGCTATTTTTAATTATCATCCCAAACTAAAAGCACAGACTTTCAATCCGATTAACGAAGTCGATACTGATAGCAAAATTTCAACTGAGGGCGGAGATATTCAAATAGCAAGAGAAGATACATTAGTTATCGGCAACAGTATTCGGACCTCGACACAAGGGATTGATTATATTTTAAGCAAAGTTAAAAGGGAAAACAAAATTAAAAATGTCATTGTACAGGAATTGCCTGAAACACCGGAATCTTTTATTCATCTTGACATGACTTTTACATTTCTATCACAATCTGAAGTTATGGTTTATCAGCCGGTTATTTTAAGCTCAAGTCGTTATAAAACTATTCATATTAAAATTGATAATGGTAAAGTCAGCATTGGCGAGGCTCAAAATATATTGGATGCATTGAAAAGTATTAATTATGAAGTAGAGCCAATTTATTGTGGTGGTACAACAGACCAATGGGTGCAGGAAAGGGAGCAATGGCACAGCGGTGCGAACTTTTTTGCTTTAGCGCCCGGTAAAATTTTAGGTTACGGTAGAAACAATTACACTCTTGATGAAATGAACAAACACGGTTATGACATTTTGCATGCTGAAGATATTATCAAAGGCAAAGTCAATTTCAAAAACTATGATAAATATGTAATCACTATTGATAGTTCAGAACTATCCCGAGGTGGTGGTGGTTGTAGATGTATGACCATGCCTGTCCGCAGAAAAGAAGTTAGTTAACCAATGACTTACGATAACCCCGGTGATAAAAAATATGATGCCTGGCTTCAATGGAATTTAACAAGCCAGTGTAACTTTGATTGCGTTTACTGCTTTGGTAAAACACCGGTTAATAAAAAAGAACTTCGCGAAATACACATTGAGAAACTTTTATCAACTCTTAAAAAAACTAATAAGGTTTTTAGAATTGGATTTACCGGTGGTGAACCTTTTTTAATTTCCAACTTTATTGAAGCATGTAAAAGAATTACTGAAGAACACTTTATCTCAATCAATTCAAACATTGTTTTACCAGCTGTAAAAAGTTTTGCTGAATCTATTGATTCGAGGAGAGTATTATTTGTGCAAGCTTCTTTTCACCCGGTTGAGTTAAAAGAAAAAAATCAATTTGAAAAATATGTTGAACATTTTCATTTGTTAAAGAAATATGGTTTTAATGTTGTGCCGGAAGTTGTTGCATATCCACCATATAAAGAATTGATTGAAGAAAATGAAATACAATTAAGCCAAAAAGAAATTGAATTGGTAAAAGCTCCATTCATCGGAAAGTATAACAACTCAAATTACCCGGCAGATTACTCAGAAAGCGAAATTGATTTTTATAATTTGGAAAAGGAAAGAATAAATTATCATTATCAAAAAGAAGAAACATGCAATGCCGGATTTAATGTTGGTGTTGTTTTTTCAAGTGGCGATGTTTATCCTTGTTTCCAAATTAAAAATAAAATCGGCAATATTTATTCAGAAATAAATTTCGAGAATGAAATGAGAAGATGTCCGGCTAAATTTTGCGGATGTCCTTTAAATAAATACGATCCGAAGTTATTCTTGTTAGCAACATCTTGAGAGGAAACTTATGGATGCTGTAATCATAAGTTGTCATTTCGAAAGAACGTTTTTTGTGATTGAAAAATCTATATCCTTAATGAGATAAGATTTCTCATCCCGTCAAACTGCGCCGGGGATTCGAAATGTCATTACAAATGTGAATATAAAATTATAGTCTATAGCTATTAAGTAAAAATGAATTTTTGATTTAAGGAATTAAAATGGATAGAAAAGACAACACTCCACAATGGTTAAAATGGGCAAGAGAAATTCAATCACTTGGGCAAACCGGACTTGCATTCAGCGAAAACCATTATGAAGAGGAACGCAACAAAAGAATAATTGAGTTGGCTTCGGAAATTATTGCGGAACACACAAATCTTGAAAAGCAGCCTCTTGAAAAAATATTAATGGTTCAGCCTGGGTATGCAACTCCAAAAGTAGATGTGCGTAGTGCCGTTGTAAAAGACAATAAAATTCTTCTCGTTAAAGAAATGGATGACGGCCGCTGGGCAATGCCAGGCGGTTGGGCTGATATTGGAGATTACCCTTCCGAAGTCGCTATACGCGAAACAAAAGAGGAGAGCGGTTACGACATAAGTGTTAATAAAATTGTTGGTGTTTTTGATGCAAACAGAAGTGCCGGAAGAATGCTGGAGTTTTTCCATGCATTCAAAGTTGTATTTCTTTGTGAACTAGTTGGTGGTGAAGCAACACCGAGCAATGAAACTTCGGATGTAGGATTTTTCCCTTTTGATGATCTTCCCGAATTATCTCCAAATAGAACTAATGAAAGACATCTTAAAGAAATTAAACTTCATTTAGAAAACCCTGCTAGATTGGCTTTGTTTGATTAGTGAAGAAAATCATTTTTAATTTATAAATCATTAGTTATATTATTTCATCACTTCCAAGTCATTTGAGTTAATAATGATTGATGCATTAATTATTACTATTGCAATAGTTATTTCATTACTTGGAATTTTAGGCTGCATTTTGCCTGCACTGCCGGGCCCACCGTTAAGTTTTATTGCCGTATTAATTGTTCAGTATTTTTATGACAAACCCTATACCGACAAACTTATAATAATTCTTCTCATAATTACCGTAGTTGTTTTTGCACTTGACTATGTTTTGCCCCTAATTGGAGCCAAACTTTTTAATGCTTCCGGCCAGGGAATTACTTTAGGCATAATTGGAATGATTTTGGGGATGATTTTTTTCCCTCCATTCGGTATGATAATCGGCTTGTTCATTGGAGCAATTGTTGGTGAATTGATGGCTGGTAAAGAGCACTCTGAAGCTCTCAAAGTAGGTTTTGTTTCATTTCTTTTTACTATGCTCATGATGATAATTAAGCTGGGACTTTCCGGTTATATGGCTTATCTTGTCTTTAGCCGAATTTTTATTGGATTTTTCTCTTAATTTCCGCGTCTAATTTCAGTGTAAATTCCGCAGAGAATTTTTAATTTAATACCACCAAATTTTTCATAATAGAGGAAATGAAATGAAATTAATTTTATCAATTATTTTATTGGTTCTTACAATGAGTTCAATATCCGCACAGTACAAAAACAGAAGTAAAATTCCGGAAAAATATAAGTGGAATTTGGCTGATCTTTACGAAAGTAACGAAGCATGGTTAAAACATTATGACGAAGTAGCAGCACAAATTAAAGAAGTTGAAAAATATAAAGGTAAACTTGGTGAAAGTGCTGAAACTCTTAATAGTGCTTTAGATACTTATATGGGAATATTAAAAGGTTATTACAAACTTCTTGTTTTTTCAAGAAGACAAAGTGACGAGGATGTAAATATCAGCGCTAATCAAGAATTGGTTCAAAAAGATAATGCGCTTGGGACAAAAATTTCAGAAGCTACTGCGTATATTGGACCTGAATTATTAAAAGTTGATGATGCCAAGATCGCTCAGTTTTTCAAAGACAAACCAGAATTAGAAACCTATAGATTTTTTATTGAAGACAACCAAAGACTAAAAGCACACACTCTTTCTGATGCTGAAGAAGCGATACTTGCAAGTGCAGGAATGTTGAGAAGTACTGCACCTAATGTTTATAACATTTTCAGCAATTCAGAGCAGCCTTTCCCGAAAGTAAAATTATCAACCGGTGAAGAAGTAACTTTAGATAATCCGGGATTTGTAAAAAACAGAGTTACACCAAATAGGGAAGACAGAGCAGAAGTTTTTAAAGCTAAATTTAATAGCTTCAAAGATTTTCAAAATACCCTTGGTGCAAATTTAGCAGGAAAACTAAAAACCGACTGGTTCTTTGCAAAATCTAGAAAATATAATAATAGCCTTGAAGCTTCTTTAAATAGCAATAACATTCCAAATGAAGCTTATACCAATTTGATTAAACAAGTAAACAAAAATTTACCAACTCTTCACAGATTTTTGGAATTAAAGAAAAGAATGTTAGGCTTGGAAGACCTTCATTACTATGACCTTTACATGCCGATTGTAAAATCAGTTGATATGAAATTTACTGTTGACGAAGCACAAAAAATATTATTGGAAGTTTTCGAACCAATGGGTGAAGAATATGTTTCAGTAGTGAAAAAATCTTTTGATGAAAGATGGATTGACTATTACCCAACTCCGGGGAAGAGAAGCGGTGCATACAGCCATGGTGCTGCCTATGACGAACACCCTTACGTTTTGATGAACTGGGTTGACACATACAATTCTCTTTCAACTTTGGCGCATGAGCTAGGGCACTTAATGCACAGCTATATGTCAAACAAAAATCAACAGTTTGCGAAAGCATTTTATGCTACTTTCGTTGCTGAGATCGCATCAACAATTAACGAAAACTTTTTGAATGATTATTTGGTTGAGAATGCAAAAACAGATGAAGAAAAATTATACTTACTCGGCAGTTATTTGGAATTATTAAGAACAACTATTTTCCGCCAAACTTCTTTTGCTGAGTTTGAATGGCAAATTCACACAAAAGTTGAAAAAGGTGAACCTTTAACCGGAGAAGTAATGAGCGATATTTATTATGACATCGTTAAAAGATACTACGGTCATGATGAAGGCGTTTGTGTTGTTGACGATTACATTGCTTACGAATGGGCATACATTTTACACTTTGTAAATTATACTTATTACGTTTACCAATATTCAACTTCATTAATTTACGCAACAGCAATTGGTGAGAAAATTAAAGAGAATGGTGATTCAGCAATACAAGATTATTATCATATTTTGAAAGGCGGTGGCTCGGATTACCCGATTGAATTAGTCAAAAAAGCGGGTGTTGATCCTTTAGCTTCCGAAGCTTTTGATATTACAATTAAAAGAATGAACGACACAATGGATCAGATAGAAGCTATTTTGGCGAAACAGAATTAACCGATAATTTATAGCCCATGATTTAATCATGGGCTATAATAACTCTCACCTCAAATCATATTTAAGAAAAACCATAAAAGAAATTCCGAACAAAATAATTGAATAAACTGCAAGCAAACCGATATCAATAAAGGTATTCCCAAATACCTTAGCTGCATTGTATTTAGGAGTTGTATATTGAGGCATTTCACTTAAATCCAATTTTGTACTTGAACGGCCGTCGGTAATTTGCAATCCGCTTTCAGTAGACATTTTAATTTGAATCCCGCCCATTCCGCCTGACTCAGCTTGTTTTTTTTTAGTGAATTCCACAAAGTCATTTTTATAATCATTTATACTATTTTCAACTTTAGATTTTTGTCCAATATTTGTCTGCCCGATATTCATAGCTGCAAGTAAATATGAAGAAACCGGTGAGAACCTTGAAAGAGTTAAAGCTAATCTTTCCATTTCACTTTTTTTGTTTCGCATATCATCGTTCAATTTCTCAGAATAATTTTTAATCGTTTCCAAAACACTGCTTCGCAGCTCATCTTCTTCCATCATCCAATTCCAATTATTGTTTTCTTTGTACTCTTCTTTTTCTGCTTCAGTCATAACGGACATTATTGAATTACGCTGCTGCCAAATATCACCAAGTCTGTCATAGTGATTACGCCATTCTTCCTTTTCAAAACTAGCTTGAATACCTTTTATTTCTGCAACGGATGGTACTTGCACGATTTGTCCTGCTGTCATTGTACTTACTCGAGGCAGAATAAAAACAAGAGAAATCCAAATTGCCAACAAAACTAAAAATGAAGTGGATGACTGTTTTGTAACCGAAGAAATGAAAATTCCCAGAATAATGAAAAAAGTGAAGTATCCAATAGAAATCGTAATGTACAGAAGTATTGCAGACCAATTGGATGAATCAAGAGAAATGTTAAAAAGCATGAGCATTAGTATCCCTAATAAAATAGGTATTGAGATAGGTATTACTAAAGCAAACCATGAACCTAAAAATTTTGCTCCAATAAAATTTGCGCGTGGAATTGAGTTGGAGAAAATCAGTTTTAGTGTTCCTCCTTCTTTTTCGCCATTAATAGCATTGTATGTAAATAGTATCGCAAAAAGAGATAGCACAGTTGAAAATATGAAAGTTAAATCCATGTAACGGAAAACAGCAAATATCGGATCTTCCGAATAATAACTGCTTTTCAGAGTTGATAAATCATAATTTGAGACATTTGCGTATCTGCCGATATCATTATTTACACCACTAGAAAATATTTGGAGCGGAGAAGGTTTTCTAAATATTTGATTATCTAGTCCATCGTATGACCGTGAACTTTCCATGCTGTTTTTGTTCAAGTTTACAGCGGTATTGTATTTATTTACTGCAGTATTGTATTCCTTTATCCCGCTGTAGAAACTAAGCAAAATCAGAATTGAGCATGTTAAAAATGTAGTTATAAATTTGGGACTTTGAATTATCTGTTTTAATTCTTTTTGAACCAGTGTCCAAAACATTATTCCTCCGCAAAAATTATCTTAAGTCAAATTTTATGAATGCAACAATTGAACCAGCAAAAAACATAATATTGAAAAATATCAGCAACCCTATATCTATTATTGATCCGGATAATACGCTGGCAAAAGTCGGACTATTGAATTCAAATTTTGGTAATTCAGCTGGATTTATCTCTTCCGGTTCACCACGACTTTGAATGACCATATTCATTCCACTTGTGGAAGTTCCGCCGGTTTTATCGATCTGAAAATTTGCAAATACTTTTTGATATTCTTTTGCCTGTTCTTTGTAGCTGTTAATTAATTCAAGAGAAGTACCTGAGATAGTTGTAGCAGCAAACTGAAACGTTGATGCAGGGGAAAGCCTTGAAATTAAAAAGGATAAATCGGCTTGTACTTTTTGTCTATTAAATCTTTCCTGTTCAAGCTTTTCATAATATGAGTTTAATTTTTCTTCCCGATCTACATTTATATCTTCCATAAATTGGCCGAACTCATTCATAACATTACTTACATCATTTGGCTGGAAAGATTTCATCATCTTAATATTCTCATCCATTGTTTGTATTGCATATGCGCTTTTCTTTGAATTAATCTCGTCAACTGATGGAACATCAACTGAATTGCCGGCAATTAAAACGGATGCACGTGGAATTACAAGTATTACAATTACCCAAGCAACAAGCAGAAATAAAAAGGAGTTTGATGATTTTGTTGTAATAGTTGAAACGAATACTGAAAGCGTTAAAAATGCTCCGTAAAAAATGAATCCGGTAAAAATGATCAATCCTAATTTAAGCCAAACATTCGATCCCATGGGCACACCTGACATGACTAAAATCAAGCTGCCCAATAAGAATGGGATCAGTAGGGGAATTGTTATGGCAATAAATGAGCCGGATATTTTTGCCAAAATATATTTGTCTCTCGGAACTGAGTTGGAAAAAATTAATCTTAACGTTCCCAATTCCTTTTCACCATTTACCGCATTGTACGTTAACAGAATTGCAAAGAGAGAAAGAATAACTTGAAAGAGAAAATTCAAATCAAGAAAACGGAATGCAGCGTAAATCGGATCTTCGTTGTATTTGCTGTCAACCGGAATTATCTCACCGCGTCCTCTAATATTTATATTACGGCCAATGTCGTTTGATATTCCGGCAACTAAATAAGCCAATGGTTGTGGCGGCAAGAAAATTGTGTGCTCAACCATCCGCCAATCTGTAACTCCTTTCATTGAGCGGATGTTTTCATCGACTGCAGCGTCATATTGATATTTACTTACGAGATATGAATTTGCACCAACATAAAACGTAAGTAAAATAAGTATTGAGCAAAATAAAAAGCTTATCAGAAACTTTTTTGTTCTAATGATTTCATTGATTTCTTTTTGCAGCAAGGTTTTAAACATTTCTTCTCCAAAAAATTTAATTCTATAGGCAATGTCATTTCGAATCCCCGTTCAGTTTATCGGGGTGAGAAATCTTAGTGGCATTTTATAATTAAAGATTTCTCAGTCACAAAAAGCACTCCTTCGAAATGACCTCCCGTAGCTACAACATTTAAAAAAGTCATTAAGCTACCTTATCCATGTAACCGGACATGTGTTCAACGTAGAGTTTTTCAAGGTCTTCGTTTTCAAGTTCTTCTTTAGTTTTCATCATCACAAGATTCCCTTTGTTCATAATGCCGATAAAGTCGGCGTTATCTTTTGCTCTAAAAATGTCATGAGTTGACATTAAAATTGCTTTTCCTTCTTTCTTTAGTTCATTTAAGAGATTTACAAACTCCAATCCCGCCTTTGGATCAAGCCCCGATGTTGGTTCGTCAAGCAATATAGCTGGGGAGTCTTTTAAAATTGAAATTGCGATTCCGCATTTTTGGCGCATGCCTTTTGAAAATCCTTTCAATCTTTTTTCGTGGGCATCTTCCTGTAAACCAACACGGAGAAGAACATTTTTGTAATCTTCTTTAGTGTAGTTCGTTTTGCCGCCAATCTTCGAAAAGAAATCGAGATTTTGAATAGCGGTAAATTCATGGTAGAGCATTACATTTTCAGAAACGTAGGATACTTTTTGCTTTGCTGCCAATGGTTCTTTGTGGGTTACAATTCCATCAATTCTTGCTTCACCCGATGTCGGTTCAATTAGATTTAAAAAAATATTTATTGATGTTGTTTTACCCGCACCGTTGCCACCCAGCATAGCAAATATTTGTCCGGGTAAAACTGAGAAGTTTATATTGTCCAGCGCCAGATGTCCATCTTCATAACGCTTTGTTAAATTAACTGCTTCCAACATTGGTTGATTATTTAATTCCATTATTTCCCCTTATTTTCTTGTTAACTTAATTCCGAAAACAACAATGCCGCCAATTATTCCAATAATAACAAGTACTATAATGATTGTCCCCATCACATTAGCTTGCTGGTTGACTTGAATTGTTACTGTTTTATCTTCAGCCCTAACCACTTGTTCATCAGAAAGGGAAGTAGCTCTAATCCGAACATCGTATTTACCAACAGTGATGTCTTGCGGCGGAATGAATTGAAAAACAATTCTTTTTTCTTCCCTGATGTCAAGACTTTGAATTACTCTTGGATTAACTTCTTTAGTCCAATTCAAAGGAAGGTCTATTTCGAATTCAACATTGTTAAGTTCGCGCGAGCCTTCGTTTACAATGTCAGCAGCAACTTCAACTACTTCTCCGGGCAAAATTGTAAAATAAAGTTGAGGTGCTTTTACCACTAAGTCACCGATACCTCTAGGAATCAATTCCAATTTTAAGTAACCAAATCCAAGATTTTCAATTTCACTTTCAGGCCATTCCTTGTTTGTATTAATGTTTCCATCGTAGTCATTCGGAATTGCTAAAACGTAAAACTCCATTGGTGCATCAACTTTAACCTCGTTTGTCGGTCTATCGGGAAGAAACACCTGTAAGCCGACATTCTTAGTTTGTGACGATTCAGTAAACTTAAACTGGCTCAACCTTGCCTGGGTGGTTGCGTCGATAAAGTATCTATTAATTTGTTTCGGCAGATTGAGCACTTCCAGTTTATATGTATTTACTGAACCGCTGAACAACTCCATCGTCATGTTGTAAGTGGCAGCTTCGCCAAGCTCTTCTACCTGAGAGAACTGTTCGGACTGGAGAACAACTTTGTTTTTCGATTCATCTTTTTGAAGAAATATTTTTGGTGCGCGCACACTGCCGCTGCCGTAAATCATATTTACAGTTACTGCGTCAAGATCTTGAAGTAAGGTGAAGTCAACAGTGATTGGATTGCCGTAAATTAATTCTTCTATTTTTGTTTCATAAGGCCGGCTGATTATTGCGTTGTCATCATTGAGTAATGATAAATATACATCATTTACAACTTCCGGTTGGAGTGATTTAAATAGCTGATCGTCAATATTGATAAGTTTTTTAAACTCACCTCCACCACCGGACGAATTTGCAACAGTTAGCCGCACATGTTTTTTGCCATCATTGGCTTGGTATTTAATTGCTTCAACAACCGACACATATTGTTGCTCGAAAAGTAAGGCAAGCAAAGCCTGCTGGTAATTTACTTCTGCATCGGCGAACGCCATTTTTGCTTGGTCATAATTCTTAGCGGAAATTAATCCTTTTTCGTACAACTGCTTTTCTCTGTCAAACTCTGATTTTGCAACATCAAAAAGTTCTTTTGCCCTCTTTAATCCAAGCAGTCTGTATTCATCATCTTTTGGATTGTAATATGAACCCACCCCTTGCGAATAAACACTTTGAAACACTAACAAAACCAATATCAAAAGCATTCTAAGATTATACATTTTCTTTTCCCGTAATTAGAAGATTATTAGATTAGTGCCCGCCTTTTCTTTGTATCTTAAAACCTGAAGCCATTTTGTCAGAACGTAAAAATGTTACAATCATTCTATCTTCACCTCGTTGAATACCAAGTTTCATTTGTTCACCGATTTCAGTTTCTTCATAAATTTTTCTTAATTCTTTTATAGTTGTCACTTTCTTCCCGTTGGCGTAAAGAACTAAATCACCTTCTTTCAAATCAACAAGTTTGTATCCTTCGTCTATTTTACTGTGGTCAATATCCATTGCAATTTTCAGTTCTTCATCAAATATTACCACTGTACCTAGCTCCCCAAATAATACCGCGGTATCTGAGGATAGTCTCATCATTTTTTGAGCTTGTATGTTTGAAAAGAGAAACAGTACTCCCATTATGAAAAATATCTTTTTCATTTTATCTCCGTTTGATTTATAAATTGGTTGATTTAATCAGTAAATGCAGAGGGGAAGAAAAGGTTGCAAAAAGAATTATTTTATTTCATAAGAGTATGTAAAACCCACTTTAACTTCATCAAATAAATCTTCGTTGTTATCATTTACTTCGATTTTATAAAACGATTGTTTTGAAAGCTTTCTTTTATTGCCATTCCTATTAATTGTATACTCAACTTGAATTATATCTCCGGATTCAGAATTAATTGTGACTGACTGAATTTTTTTCACATTATTGGACTTTATCTCGGCTTTAACTAATGAATCAATATTCATGTGATTGAATTCGAAAGTTGTAAAATTGATACTGTCATGATGCTGGTCATCCGATAAATGAAAGCTTCTCATCATTAGTTTATATTCTTTTGGCTCGAGGTCTTTTTCTATATCGATAACTACAAGCTTTTTATCTTGCGACACAGTTATGCTGTTAACCTTATCTGCTGAAATTTCTTCTGCAATCTTAACCGGATTGTCTCTTAAATATTTTTCAATATTTACTTCATCATCAACTCTAAATTTATATTCTTGTACTTTATTCAATTCGGTATTTTCGGATTCAGTTTTATAAACTATTACTGATTCGTGTGATTCAAATTTCTTTACTATAACATTGTTAACAGTACTGGAATCATTTACTGAATATGAATAGTTAAACGAATTAACAATCTTTTCCATTTTTTCATCTGGCAAATTAATTTGAAATTCAATTTTAGGATTAGTAGTTCTATAAAGTTTGCTTCCTTTAATTATATAATCATCCAAAACTTCTTCATTCGATTTCATTAAAAGTGTAAGCCGTTGTTGTGAAGAACTGAAATTAATAAATCTTTCAACATCCAAATCAATAGTTGCATTTTCGAGCCCGTAAATTTTTAAGTCGCTATTTATTACACTAAGCTGATCTGCAATATTAAATCCGGCATAATTTGTTTTAACTTTGTCAACAAGTTCAGCTGCTGAAATAGGCTTTTCTTCGAATCCCGGATTTAAGATTATCAATATTATTGCAATGGAAAGCGAAAGTGCGAATATCATTTTATTTTTTGAAAGCCAATTCCGTTTCTTTTCAAAAATTGGTGAGTTTAATAATTCTCTTCTCAAATATTCTTTATGCTGTTTATCAATTTCTATTTTTGGTTTGGAAGTTTTCAACATGTCTTCATTTTTTTTATTATTCATTTGTTGCCTCGCTGTAAAACTTAGCGCCAATTTCTTCTTTTAAAAAATTCAATCCTCGGTGTATCAATGACTTTATTGTCCCTTCAGATTTATTGAGAATGATTGATATTTCTTTAATTGGTTTTTCTTCATAATATCTTAACACTAGTACTTCTTGATATTTTGGTTTCAAAATCAACAAAGCCTTATTTAATTTTGATTTTATCAAATCACTACTTTCGTTATTCTCAGATTTTGAAAGATAATTTTCATCTTCTTTTATGTTGCTTAAATATTCGTGATTATCTTCTATTGATAAATTTATTCTACTTTTAATTTTTCTATAGTGACCATTAATTTCATTGGAAGCTATCCGAATTAGCCATGCCGAGAAGGGTATGTTTTTCCACTTGAATGACCAAAGCTTATTTAACGCATTATAAAATGTCCGAGATGTCAACTCTTTTGCAAGTTCAATATCTGCAGTTCTGTAAAGTGTGTATCTATAAACCGAATCGTAATTCATATCATAAAGCTTGCCGAAAGAAAGTGGATCACTTTTAGCTTTTTCTACTAATTCTTTTTCACTTTCGAAAATATTATCCAATGAATTACCAATGTTTTTATCTATCGCAATAGTATTTAAATTATTGGTCATATTCAATTAATGCAGAAGTTCAAAAAAGGTTGCAAAAAAATGAACTAAAATTTTAGAAATTATTTCCGATAGTAAAATTGGTTTAATCTATTGGAACAAAAATGATAATTGACGGCAATAAAGGAATTCATCATTATTTAATAGACATCTTTGCAAAAGAAAAGGAGAAGTTCGAAGAATCTTTACTAAAAAAAGATACTATTGAAATTTCTGATACTTCCCGTGCTTTTTCAAAATTGAATGATTTTATGAATTTGGGTAAATCATTTAGTTTGAGCGATATAAATGATATGTCTCCCGGCGAAAAAGAAGAATTCTTAAAAATGTTATCAACTTTGTTAAAAGAAGGGGTAGTTGGTTACGAAGAACTTGAAGTAAATGGCCAAAAAGAAAAACACTTTATTGTAAATCAAATTGGTGATCAAAGAATTTACGGTGCAGAACGATACGAAGATCCATTCCTTGAAAAACAATCCGACTATAACTACAAAAAAACTGTTCTAGCGAAAAAATAATTATTATAGATTTAATATTTATTATAAATCAAACCTGTTGTCATATATGCTAAATATCAAAAATTAATATTCATATTAACATAAAAATCATGGATTACTAAAAATTATATCTCTACTTTTGAAAGTAGGTTCAATGAGTTTTGAAAGTTGTCTTGAATTTTCAGTTTATAATTCCTCATTATAAGCTGCTTATAAAAAAAAGAAAATATTTGTCCATTTTTATCAGAATTTCGATATCAATAGATATATATATTGTGAAAAATGGATAAAGTAATCTAGTTATACTTATTGTCGAAGTGATTTTTTAAAATTAATAATTAATGATTCTAAATAGTTACTATAAACTAATTTTGGAGTTTAATATGAAAGTAAAATTCGTATCCTTTTTTGTTTTCTTATCATTTGTTTTTTCAAATATTATTTCTGCTCAATGGCAAACAGATTCAACAAATAATAATGTTTATTACAACAGTGGTAATGTAGGTATTGGTACTTCTGTACCTTCAAAGAAATTTCATGTAGTAGGTGATGCATGGTTTGAAGATAATATTCTTACTGACTCAAATAGTACGAATACTAGGTTTGGTTTTAATGCAGGTAAAAATAACTTAAATACATTGGGTACATTTCTTGGAATGTCTGCTGGATTAAACAATTCTGGACAATATGCAACAATATTAGGTGCATTTGCCGGTCAGAATAATTCAGGAAATTATTCTGTTTTTATTGGTGATTATGCCGGAGGTGATAATACAGCATTGAGAGGAGTTGGTATTGGTTCGTATGCATTAAATGGCAATAGCGGTAGTAACAGCACTGGAATAGGTGTGGGTGCCGGAAATTTTAATCAAGGAAGTGGATTACTTGCATTGGGTTTAAATGCGGGAAGAAATAATACAGGTAATGAAGTGGTTGCAATAGGTGTTCAAGCATGCGAGAATAATTCTGGGATAGCAAATACTGGTATTGGATCATTTGCATTGAAGGGAAATTCAGGTAATTATGTAGTGGCTATAGGAAGAGGTGCTGGGCAAGATAATACCTTATCCAATCAATTTATAGTAAAACATTCATCAGTAAGTTCAACTCCATTAATACAAGGCAATTTTGATTCCGGCAAAGTTGGTATAGGATTGGTAAGTGCTACAGAAAAATTGGAAGTAGCGGGCAATGTTAAGGCTAACCAGTTTATTGGTGACGGTTCTCAGCTTTCAGGAATTACTACAGAACCGGTTTTTTGGTCTGGTGATACTACTTCAATTTATTTTAGCACAGGAAAAGTAGGAATAGGGACAAATACACCTCAATCGGAATTGGCAGTTAACGGTACAATTACCGCGAAAGATGTTAAGGTTACTACAACAGGTTGGTCTGATTATGTTTTTGAAGAAAATTACAATCTAAGATCTCTTGAAGAAGTTGAAAGCTTTATAAAAGAAAATAAACACTTACCCGATATCCCTTCCGAAAGGGAAGTAGTGAGTAGCGGAGTTAGCTTAGCAGAAATGCAGAAAAAACTTTTGGCCAAAGTTGAAGAGCTTACGCTTTATATAATTCATCAAAACAAAGTTATCAGTGAATTGAAAGATCAAATTAACTCTAAATAAAATAAACAGGTAAAGCGTAATATATTGATTTAAGAAATGCCGAATACTCATATGATATTATAAAGTAGTAAAATTTTAATGAAAGGGAATTATCAAAAAATTAAATCGGGTAAAAGATGAAGCATCCAAAATTTTGGTTTATATACATTATGATAATCTTTTTATCAATGGGTTCGAACAAGCTTTCATTTGATAAAAACGAAATCTCGGCTTTGGAAGCAATATTTTTGTCACCGTCACCGTCACATGTATCTGGAAGCGGAACCCAAGTTGATCCTTACTTGATATACGATGCTTATGACTGGGATTCAATTGGTGTGATTGGTAATAATAGTTCGTACTGGGCTTTAGCAAACAGCATTAATATGAATATTTTAGGTGAAGCATGGAGAACAAATTTTGATTGGGGTGACAGAAAATTTGATGGCAAGGGATTTTCAATTGATAATATTTATACAAGGCTAACATTTAGTAGCTTGTCAAATTCTGAAGTTGGCATAATTGTAAACAATGCAGTCAGCGGAGAATTTAAAAACGTTATTATTCAAAATGCAGATGTTGAAATTGGAGCGATACCTTCGTTGAACTTAAAATTCAAGTTTATTGCCGCCAACATTTCAACAATGCTTTTAGACAGTATAATCATCAGAGAAAGTAATCTCACAGTTAAGGAAGCAATTCAGGGTGGAGGAGAAGGCGATATACCTGTTCCGCCGGACCCTGCAACTGTAGCAACAGT
This sequence comes from Melioribacteraceae bacterium, assembly GCA_028282005.1. Lineage (GTDB taxonomy): Bacteria > Bacteroidota > Ignavibacteria > Ignavibacteriales > Melioribacteraceae > JANQIV01. Next base: position 21,916 of record JANQIV010000146.1, read on the forward strand.
AATCGACTCTACAGTGGTTTCAACACTCACAGATGCAGTCAAATTCTTGTATACCGGTGAAGATGCAAGCCAGGTGGACGTTGATACTAGTGCATTTGAAGAACAAAGAACTTGTGTTATCAAAGGGAAAGTATTAGACGAAAATAATAATCCCTTGCAAGGGGTTTATGTTTCAGTTTTAAACCGGCCTGAGTTTGGAAAAGCCATAAGCAGGATAGATGGGAATTATGATTTAGTTGTAAATGGAGGAGCTTTTTTAACCTTAGCATACAAAAAAAGCAATTATCTCTCGGCCCAAAGGAGTATTCAAACTGCTTGGCAAGAATATAAACATATAAATGACGTTGTGCTGGTCAAAGTTGATTCGGTGGTAACAAATATTACGTTTACCGACCCTATTGAAGTAGCCAAAGGTAGTGTCGTATCAGATGGTGAAGGTACCAGGCAAGCTACTTTGATGTTTGAGCAGGGTACCCAGGCAACTATGAAATTACCGGACGGAACTACAAAAGCTTTAAGTAATATTGAAGTACGAGCAACAGAATTTACTGTTGGAGATAATGGCCTTGAAAAAATGCCGGCCGAACTGCCTCCAAACAGCGCTTATACATATTGCCTTGAATTAACTGTTGACGAAGCTTTGGATTCAGGTGCAACCAGAGTTGACTTCGATAAGCCGATACCGTTTTATGTAGAAAATTTCTTGGATTACCCGGTGGGTATCGGAGTGCCGTTAGGTTATTATGATACCGAAGAAGCACAATGGGTGCCTTATGATAACGGTCAAATTATAAAAGTAACAAATATTATCGGCGGCAAAGCGGAAATTGATATTGACGGCGATGATGTAGCTGAGGATTCATTGACTTTAGATTCTCTCGGAATAGACGATGTTGAGAGAGTTAAAATCGCTGATCAATATGCAATTGGCACAAGTTTATGGAGAATGGAAATACCTCATTTCTCTATTTGGGATGCAAACTGGGGATTTGGACCACCTGAAGATGCTGAATATCCTAATTTATCTGACCCACTAAATAGAAACAATCCAGCTAGTTCAGATAACTCAGAAAATAATAACTTTATATGCGGGTCAATTATAGATGTTCAAAACCAGTCATTAGGAGAGTCAATTGATATAGTTGGGACACCATTTTCACTTAACTATAATAGCAGATTTATGCCGGGATACAGTTTTACAAGAACCCTAAGCTTTCCGGTTAGCGGATCTGTAATACCTAATGGTGCTTATGGTATTGGGGTGACAGTTACAGTGGCCGGCAAAGAATATTATGAATATTTGGGCGCCACACCATTTCAGCAATTTTCATTTAACTGGGATGGCAAAGACGCCTATGATAGAGATTTAAGAGGTCCGCAGCCTGCAGAAATCAAAGTAAGTTACTACTATCCGGGTGTTCAAAGAAGGGTAGCTCGTTTTGGTTATGGTGGAGGACCAAGCATTGGTGGTTCCAGGGCATTAATGAGAGTTGAGTTAAATCAATTCTTTAAAGGTTATATAAGTGCTTCAATTGAAGGCCCCTTAAGTGGGTGGACAATTTCAGAACATCACTCTTACGATATCACTAAAAGAAGAGTACTTAAAGGAACTGGTGAGATAGTTGGGTCCGAAGACTTCCTGAAGAGGGGGTTAACTGCAGCAGGAGGTGGAACCGGGGGTGATGGCGGCCTTGCTATTGATGCATCATTAAATAGACCAAGTGATGTAGTAGTATCAGAGGATGGCACCATATATTTTGTAGATACTGAAAATGATAGAGTAAAAAAGATTGATGGGGAAGGGATAATAACAACTGTTGCAGGGAAAGATAACCCTTATCATAGCGATACGGGTGATGGTGGCCTTGCGACGAATGCTTTATTAAGAATCCCAACTTTAATCGATATTGACAGTGAAGGGAATATATATATAGCTACTTCTAATAGGATTAGAAAAGTTACTACTGATGGTAAAATTAATACAGTAGTCGGCAATGGTGGTATCGCTTGGCCTGTAGAGGGGTCTTTAGCTACTGAAACAGGTATTGGTTATCCACGCGGTTTGACAGTTGGCCCGGATGGTAGTATTTATGTTATGTCAGGATCAGGTGTTCACTATCAACTTTATAAAGTAGATCCTGCCGGGATAATTAATAAAATTGCCGGAGGAGGATCTTCTAAAGCGGATACAGTTGATGCCTTTGATGCTCAATTCATTTTTAATATAGGTGATATAGACTATGCTCCGGACGGCAGCATTTATATTTGCGATACTTATGAAGATAAGATCAGAAAGCTATCTATTGACGGAGTTATTACCACTGTTGCGGGTACAGGGGTTTATGATCTAACAGGACAAAGCATTGATAGCGGTATACCTGCTGTTGATGCCGGAATTATAAAACCGGCATGGATTTCAGTTGATACCGACGGAACCATTTATTTTACTGGTGGTGCTATATCGACTCAAGGGGCCAATAATGTCCATAGGATTAGAAAAATAGATACCGAAGGAATAATTTCTACTGTTGCGGGTTCTATTTACCTAAGCAGGGGTTTTTCCGGAGATGGAAGAATTGCTACTAAAATGCAATTCGACGAACCAAGAGGAATTGGACTTGCACCCGATGGAGATATTTATGTTGCAGACTACTTCAATAATAGAATTAGAAGAATTACTTCCGTTATGCCGGGATTTTCGAACAGCGAAATTAACATTGCATCACGTGACGGTTCGGAAATTTATGTATTTAATAAGGATGGCAAACATCTCAAAACTTTGGAGTCTTTAACAAGTAGAGAAATTTATAATTTTGATTATAACTCTAGTGGTTTACTTGAATCAATTATAGATATCGATAGTTTGGTTACAAACATTGAATGGAGCGGTGGAAATATAAGGGCTATTGTTTCGCCTTTTGGACAAAGAACTGAAATGCAGACAGATACGAGCGGGTACATTTCGTCAATAAAAAATTCGGCAAACGAAACATACTCTTTTGAATATGCGCCAGGCGGATTAATGACTAAAATGATTGATGCACGCGGCAACTCACATTTATTTACTTACGATAGTCTTGGTTTGTTGATCAAAGATCAAAATCCGGAAGGAGGTTTTACCGAACTTGAACGTACAAACTTTACGGGCGGGCATGAAGTAAAAACTACTACCGCAGAAGGAAAGATTAGAACATATAAAGTAGAAAACCTAAAGAAAGGAGGGGCAGTATTTACCAATACCGATGAAGGTGGTTTACAGACTATAAAAACTATTGGGAATGATGGCTCGATTACTACGGTAACCCCGGACAGCACAATAATTACTATAGGTTACGGACCTGATCCAAGATTTGGATTAGAGGCGCCGATTGTTGAACAAAGTACTATTCAGACACCTGGCGGAATAAACTCTGTTCAAGAGCAGGAAAAAGTAATTACTTTAATGGAAGGCTTTGAAATTAAAGGAATTGCGGATACTGTTAAAATAAATAATAAAATTTACACAGTATCATTCGATGGATATGATAATGAGTTTATATTTACCTCACCCGAAGGACGTACGTCTATTACTAAGATAGATACTAACTTGAGAGTTATTCAGTCTTCATTACCAGGCATTTCAAATGTAAATTATTCTTATAGCAGCCAGGGCTTTTTAACTGAAGCTGCTCAAGGAATTAGAAAGACAACTTTTGCTTATGATTCATTGGGTAGAATTGAAACTATAACTGATCCGTTAAATAGGACTGAAAGCTACACTTACGACAATGTTGGAAGAATAAAAAAACAAGCACTGCCTAACAATGAAGAAATATTATATGCTTACGACGAACATGGAAACCTTACTTCCATTACCCCTCCAGGAAAACCTGCACATGTTTTTGAATATACGAAGACAGATTTAACTAGTGACTACACTCCGCCAACAATTCCTGATGGTGGTTCAACAAAATATGTTTATAACCTTGATAAACAGCTAACACATATTATTCAGCCTGACAGCTCAATGATAGAGGTTGTTTACGATACGGTAGGTTGCGGATGTACAGGCTTAGGTAAGCCTTCTTTAGTTAAGTTTGACCGTGGACAACTGAATTATAAATATGATGAAGATGGCAACATAAGCTCAATAATCACACCTGAAAATGATTCACTTTCTTATGAGTATGATGGAAGTCTGCCAATAAGTATTAGTTGGAAGGGTGGAGTAAACGGCAAGGTAAGCGTAACATTTAACAACGACTTTAACTTAACAGCACAGACGATAACTCCGCAAACAGGACAACCTGCTACAATCAATTTTGATTACGACAATGATGGGCTGCTGACTAATGCTGGGGATTTGTCATTAAACTATGATTCATCAAATGGATTTTTGACTGGAACAGTTATAGATTCTGTTACTGATACATATTCTTACAACAATTTGGGTGAGATTAATAATTACAATACCAAATTTGGAAGTACTGACTTGTTTAATACTGTTTATTCGAGGGATTCACTTGGCAGAATAACTAAAATAATTGAAACTGTTGCCGGAAATACAGATACACTTGAATATGCTTATAGCCCAATTGGTTATTTGAATGAAGTAAAGAAAAACGGAATTATTACTTCAGAATATGAATATGACAGTAACGGCAACCGTGTTAAACATATTTCAGGTAATGATACAACTTTAGCTGGTTATGATAACCAGGATAGAATAAATTATTACGGAAATACAAATTATATTTACACTAATGAAGGTAACTTGCGCTATAAAATAGAAGGAGTTGATACCACAAAGTATACTTACGATGATTTTGGAAATTTGATGAAAGTGATATTGCCATCTGGTAACATAATAGAATATATAGTTGATGCACAAAATAGGCGAATAGCAAAAAAAGTAAACAGTAGTATAGTAAAGAAATGGTTGTATTTAGACCAGCTAAATCCTATAGCTGAATTAAATGCTACTGATTCTGTTATTGCTAGGTTTGTATATGGGAGCAAAATTAATACTCCGGATTACATTGTAAAGGATGACAGTACTTATAAAGTGATTTCGGATCACTTAGGTTCAGTTCGATTAGTTGTAAATGTTGCAACTGGGGAAATAAAACAGCAAATTAGTTATGATGAATACGGCAATGTGCTCCTTGATACAAATCCGGGTTACCAGCCACTCTACTTTGCCGGAGGACATTATGAACTTTTGACTGCTTTCACAAGGTTTGGTTTAAGAGATTATGATTCTTTTACTGGTATATGGACAGTTAAGGACCCAATATTTTTTGACGGTGGTTCAAGTAATATTTATGAGTATGTATATAACGATCCAATAAACTATATAGATGCAAATGGATTGTTTGCCGTACCTGCAGATATCTCGGTAGAAGAATTTTTTACAAATCCTAATTATGGCTTAAGTTTAAGTCTTGAGCTATTGGATAAAATTAGAGGTGACAAATATAACTGGTTTGAATCTGTTAGTGGGGCATATGAAGGATTTAAGACTATCTATGATAGCTACCAGACAGTCTATAAAGAAGGAAATTTCATAAGAAATATTAATAGACCAACTAGTGATATGTTAAAGCCGAACTATTTTCAAAGACAAAAAATTAGAGCGCTTTTAGACTATGGGAATTTTGATACGGGTTTTGGCAGCATTAATTTAGGTATACCTGCTGCTGCTGATAGATTACAAACACTTAATAGAAACTCGAATAAGAATTGTCAATAATAAACAATTTGTATTTTCAAAGCTGGCAAGGACCATACCTTGCCAGTGATATAACCACAATCTTATATTGGAACTAATTTCTTTTTATTTTTTCATTCAAACAATTTTCTTAATTTTGTTCAAGTATTTTATAGTGTAAAATAATCAGAGAACAAAATGAAATTGAAACCTGTCTATATTTATTTAACCGCCTTTGTGGCAGTAATTCTAGTAATTATTATCAGCACAAACTTAAGTGATGACGAAAAATCCCCGATCACTTCTGAACAGCAAATGCCGGATGATGATATTCATCGCGGAATTACCGGCGGGGAGGAGCAGTCGGCTGGGAATGTGACAGACAGAGCAAAACATCAAATGGAGATGTTCGAGAAAATGGTTACCGAAAATC